>CAZPAE010000219.1:0-5309 GCA_964584455.1 uncultured Thioalkalispiraceae bacterium | reverse complement strand
TATTAGCGTCCAGGATCGGTATGAGTTAAGGCATGTATTGGTACGTCCGTAACAATAATAAGGTGAAAGGCCCTTTCCCTGAGAAGCAGATTCAGCAGCTGATTCTGTTAGGCCGGATTAGCCTCAATGCAGAGATCAGCCAGGATAAAGAAGAGTGGCGGGTGTTGCGGCGTTGTCCGGAGCTGATTCCCGATGAATTAAAAATTGACCCTAACGATGTGGCAGCACGCGAGCGACTTGCAGCAGCACGGCGTTGGGCCGATGAGCGTCGTTATGAACGTCGCGAAGAAACCGAAAGGCAAGTGGCCGGACGGCGCAAACCAGAATCAGCCGTAGCCGAGTCTTATCGCCAAAGTCGCGAGGCCTATCATAATGAATTAATCAAACCCAAACGGATTAGCCACATCAGTATGTTTGTGGTGGCATTGCTGCTAACACTTGGTTTATATGCTGGGTTTACCTTTATTCCAGATGATCCTGCCAGCGTCGACTGTCGCGCAGCACCAAAGCCGGGTGTTAACTGGAGCCATTGCCAATTGTCCGCCGCACAACACTTAAAGGTAAACTTAGACGTCGCCAATTTGAACAGCACCAACCTACAAGGGGCTAACTTATTTGGCTCTACTTTTGTACAAGCAGATTTATCCTATGCAGATTTGAGTAATAGTAACATGAGCTTGGCAGACTTAAGCATGAGTCGTTTAATTGGGGCTAACTTACGCGGGGCAGACTTAACCAAAGCCAACTTAAGTTATGCTGATCTGTCTTATGCAAACTTACAAGGCGCAAACATAAAACAAATTAACCTAAAAAGAACTATTCTCGATGACGCGATTTGGATCGATGGCCGTGTTTGCGCGGTTGGTTCGATAGGCCATTGCCAACCTTAAGATAACGATTAGCCGTTTTAAAATCGATGCCATAAAAAACCTTCGCCGTTGGAGGAGGTTAACGGCGAAGTGAAGGTTTGTAGCAATAGAACTTAATGTAAACAATATCACGATTAACTTATATTGTGCTGTTTACACTGTCACATAATCAAGTAAAGATCATGTAAGTTATCACTGAGGGAGTGATAAGTACTATTTAATGCTGAATGAATGAAATAACAATGACAGTGAGGGGAAATGACTTATTAGCGATGGCTTTTGTCTGTAATGAGTTGTTCGCGAAACGTTGAGACTTGTTCAATTAGTTGTTCACCTAATTGCATATTGTTTGATGAACCTAACACAGCAGCCAAAGCGGCTTCATGCATTACTTTAACACGTTCGGTCAGTTCAGCAAGCTTATTAGCTTGTTGTTGTGAATCACTCGTCATACTGTCCATATGACTTTTTACTTGTGCCATTACTTTATCCACGGTATCTGTTGCGGCATCAGCATCGCGTAAACTCTCGCTACTATTACCAAGTGATGATAATAACGACTCAGAAAAAGCCCGCGTATCTTTAGCAAGTTCGTTCTGCGTGGTTTCTAAATCTTCAACACGGGTAATAATTGTTTGTAAGTGTTGCGCGGTTTTTTGCGCTAAGACTTTTACCTCATCCGCCACCACAGCAAAACCACGTCCCCTTTCACCAGCACGGGCTGCCTCAATTGCCGCATTCAGTGCTAATAAGTTGGTTTGATTGGCAATGCCATCAATCACTGAAACAATATCTTTGATGTCATCGAACTTTTTATTAAATGCATCGGTTTTATCTGATAATAACTGTGACCATTGCGCCGCACGTTGGATCTCTTCTGCCCGCTGGTGTAGCTCACTAATATTGCGTTGCGTTTTCTCACCTAACATATCCACTTCAGATAACACCTGGGTGGACTGATCACGAATATCACAAGCCAGGGTTTCAATTTGTTCCGCCAATTGATGGGCCTCTTGTGAATAGTCCACACGACCCTTAGAAGCCTGATTAACATTAGTGGCATTATTGAATACCTCCTGACTAAAGGTCTGAATTTGAGTGAGGTAAGCTTCGTAATCCACCTGCGCAGTATCAGGCTCATTTGCGACCCCTTGATTGGCGACGAGCCTATCTTGTAGCCGCGCTAAGACAAAAACAAAGGCACAAAAGGGGATAATATAACCAAATAAAAATGGCAGCAGGCGCAAAGAGGTGCCGCCAAATAAGGCATCAAACTGATAACTACAGGCTAGTGCCGTCCCCACAAACAGAGCGGCAAAGAGGCTTTTTATTACAATACGGGTATATGTCATGGGTAAATCGGTACTATCGGTTCCCTTTAACCTTATTAATAACGCGATTAATGTGCGCCATAAAACAATATAAAAAATGTTTTTATAGATAGGCTTTTAATACAAAAGTGTTAGCGGCCAAAGTGGTGGGGGAGTTAAGGGCATGCAATGACCCGCTTTCTTGTGGTCATTGCGAACTGGCGATAGCCAGTGAAGTAATCTCCTTGGGTCAGCAGAGCGTTTGACCATTTACCCACACACCCTGACAGCATCACAACACAAAAACCTTATTTTGACGCTTGCCTCTTTATCTTATCTTTTGCTAGATTAACGCCAACGCACGGATAGCGCCCCCCCTATGATGTGCCTTCATAATAGTTTATTGATTTTTTTATCGCGATGGCTTGTTGCCATTGTTTTTATTCTGCAAGGGGGAAGCGTATCATGCGTACGTGTTTACTGGCTATTTGTGTTTTATTGCTCACCGTTATTTCTCATACTGCGAAAGCAGATGAAATTCCATATCTTGAAGTTGACTGTTATGACACAACCAGTGGCTTTTATAGTCCGCCTCAAGCGCATTGCCAACCCACTCTCCACGGTGCCATTCAATATTTACTCGGTTGGATAGGGTTACACGAAGCCTGTGAGGTAACGCCGTATACTGCCAGTGACGGTACCATAGCCTGGCGTGTAAAACTAATCAGTGAAGGTGAAGTCTGCGCTGAAGTACCCGGTTTTAACACCACCTTTTACCGCCTCGCTTTACGCTGGTGTCCCGATGGTTATAATCTCAATTCTTATGAAACCGTTTGCATTGGGCCGGGTCATGATACCGAACGACACTTTGTGACCCCTAATAACATTGTGCCCGATGCCAATCCGTGCCCTGCTGAAGGCAATCCCTGTAATCCTATCACCGGTAATAAAACCCAACGCGAAGTAGACTACCAAGGTGAAGGTGCCAATGCGTTAGCGTTTACCCGTTATTACAATCATCAAGCCGCATCCCCTTTCGAGGACATGGGCGCGCGTTGGTCACATAATTATGTACGACATATTGAAAAGGTAAAGGAACATCTTTTCCAACCCCATGATCCCACGCATCACTCTGCACTGTATGAAACACGACAAGCCGCATGTGAAACCGGTTGGCAAGATATTAAAAATACCGTAACTCAGTTTGATACCGCCCAAAGTATTGCCGTGTGGGAAGATTTCAACTGTGTGATTAAAACCCATGATCGTGCACAAGCCACGTTAAAAGTTTCAACACGTGATACTGACAGTGGTATTCCTTCTTTTCGTACCATGGCGTGGGACCTGTTTCGCCCTAATGGTCAGCGGATTCGGTTTAGACAAAATGAACAAACAGGGCAATGGTATGCGCCAGCCAAACCCGGTGCCCAATTTACTTATCATTCTGAAACCGGTTTTACCTATAGCCCTGATGGCATCACCACCGAATACTACAATGGGATGGGATATTTAGTCCGGATAGAAAGTCCCCACGGTGACACCCGACTTCGCTATACGGGAAAAGATTTCCACCTCATTGTGGATGGACAAGGGGCCAGAATGATCCGCGTTGGTCGGGAACTTGCCCAGGTGGAAAATGATCGCGGTGAGGTATTAACGTTTAACTATGCCAATGATCGCATTAACAGCGTGACCTTACCCGATGGTCGACAACTGCAATACCAATACGATGCCAATGATAACTTAAGCAACGTGACACACCCAGATACCACCACACGCACCTATCAATATACGGACCCCCATGATGCCAATGCCTTAACCGATATCATTGATGAAAACAATGTGGCCTATGCACACTGGGAATACGATACGCAAGGCCGTGCTACCTTAAGTGAGCATGCCGGTGGGGCAGAGCGCATTACCTTTGATTACTTTGACCGTTACACTCGTGTCACCGATGCAGTGGGTAATGCCAAAGTGTATTACTACGATTACAACGATAGCACTGTCAGTGTTAAAGCCTTAACCGAGTTTGATAGTACCAACAATGCCAGCAGCTATCTCAGTGATACACCGTGTTTAACCTGTGGTCCGGTTACTACGACGCAGTATGATATGGAAGGTAACATTCAATCACAGTATGTATTAGGTAAAGAAACTCAATACACTAACTACAACAATCAAGGCGAATACCAAACTAAAATTGAAGCACCGAATACCGTAGACGAGCGCACCACAACGTATACTTACGATGCGCGCTTTACCGGTAAGGTCGCCACGATGAGTGAGCCTTCGGTATGCCTCAGTGCAAACAAAGTCACCAGCTATGATTACAACGATGCGGGGCAAGTCACCCAAGTGACGGTGGATGGCTTTACGCCGAACTGTACCCCGGTCAGTCGCAGCACTCGCTTTGAATACACCGGGCCATTAAACCAACTCTCGCAGATGGATGGCCCACGTACGGATGTGAATGATGTCACCACGTTAACCTACTATCCCAATGATGCCAGTGAAGGGGCGAATCGGGCTCGCTTACAATCGGTCACCACCGCTCACTTATTATTGCGCGATAACATTCAATACAGCGCCACAGGAAAAGTCTTAAGCGAAAACCGGCCCAATGGTGTGACACTGACGTATACCTATTATATAGACAGTGATCGATTGCATAGCTTGACTGAAACCGATGGCACTACCAGCCGCACCACGCAATGGACGTACTTACCCAGCGGCGAAGTGCAAACCATTACCTTAGGTGCCAACAGTGCCGTGGCTACCACCGTGACATTGGGGTATGACAATGCACGTCGGTTAACCCGCATCACCGATGGCTTAGGTCAGTACATTGAATACACGTTAGATGGGGTGGGTAACCACTTGCATGAGCAGGTCTACGATCCTGACAGTAACTTATATACCACCTTGCAACAAACCTTTGATAGCTACAATCGTTTGGCCAGCCAAACCCACGGCCTCGCACCGGATACCCCGCGCACCCAACACACCACCTTTGCTGCCGATGGCACCTTAAGCCAAGCGACTGATGGGCGCGGTAGTATCACGAATTACAGCTACGATGCCTTAAAACGCTTAGTGAGCACCACCGCCGACACCGGTGGCAGTGATC
>CAZPAE010000218.1:0-5334 GCA_964584455.1 uncultured Thioalkalispiraceae bacterium | reverse complement strand
AAGCCTATTTCGCCATGTGATGATCAAATCACATCAAAATTGTTTTTATTTTGCGACCACTCTCATAGTTTAAAGAAATAGTTGCGCTAGAGTGTCATACCTAAGTGCTAAGCTGAGAACATGTCTCTTGACCTAGACACGACTTATCATAATTACAAACGCAGTAGCATAAAACGAAAGAGGGTTGTCGATATGTGGCATAACACGCAACATGGTTATGGGTTGACCAGTATTGTTTTGCATTGGGTTGTAGCAATGAGCGTTTTAGGTTTATTCGCATTAGGTTTTTGGATGGTCCGATTAGACTACTATGATCCATGGTCATTACGGGGGCCTGACTTACACAAATCAATCGGTATTCTTTTATTCACTGTTGTGATCGTGCGTATGTTATGGCGAGTAATCAACGTTCGCCCACAATTAATTGGCACTTCTTTCGAACAAAAAACCGCAAGCGTAGTTCATCGTTTGTTATATGGCATCTTATTACTCTTAATGATCAGTGGTTATTTTATTTCAACCATTGATGGTCGTCCCATTGATATGTTTGGTTTGTTTACCATTCCAGCTATTGTGAGTGACTTAGAACATCAAGAAGACTTTGTTAGCTTGATGCATGAATGGTTATCCTATGGCTTGATGGGGTTAATCGGTCTACATATCTTTGCTGCGTTAAAACATCACTTTGTTGATCATGATAATGTGCTAAAACGCATGTTTCATGTTTATTCTAAATAATCATCTCATAATTACATTAACTCGAAGGAGGCAGTATGAAACGGCAGTGGTTAGCCAGTTTGGGGGTAATAATGTTGGCTGTGTCGATGGGGAGCCAAGCAGCGGAATATAAAATTGATAAAAAAGGGGCACATGCTTTTATTGAATTTAAAGTTAAACACTTGGGTTATAGTTGGTTATTAGGTCGATTCGATGATTTTGATGGACACTTTTCTTACGATGCATCGAATCCCGCTGCATCCAAAGTCAATGTGGTGATTAAAACCGCGAGTATTAACTCAAATCATCTAGAACGTGATAAACACCTTCGTAATAAAGACTTCTTGAATGTAAAAAAATATCCCGAAGCAAAGTTTGTGAGCACAGGTTTTGAGGAGAACGCTGATAAAAAAACAGCGGTGCTAAGCGGCGATTTTACACTGAATGGTGTAACCCGTTCGATAAAAATTGATGTTAAACATATTGGCCACGGCCCCGATCCCTGGGGCGGCAAACGACGCGGCTTTGAAGGCACCACAAAGTTTGCACTAGCCGATTATAATATTAAATATAACTTAGGCCCCGCCTCTAAAGAAGTCGAATTATATTTTTCCATTGAAGGTATTGAGCAGTAAGGCATCAAGCTAAACACAATGGGTGCGTTTATTTGTGTCCATTGTGTTAGCTTATTTTATTTCCGCCTGCGCAGTATCTCGATTACCTTGGTTATCAACCCAACTAAGTTGTAGCGTGTCGCCTTTATTCACCTTTTTAATATTGAACGATAGAAATGGGTTCTTGGACATACTCACGCCCCATAAGCAGGTGAGGATGGTTTTACCATTGAGCTCGCAGACCACTTGTTCTATGTAGTGGGCGGGGATGTTGTCACCGGTGGTTTTATTTTTACGCATCCCGGTTTCCATGGGGTGGAATACAATCGCTTTGACTAATGCACCTTCGCCTTTACGCCAGGTGCGAATTTTCATTTTTCGCTTTGCCATGTTGTGCCTCGATAATCGTTTATTCGTTTGGTGTTAACCGCCACAGCCACCTAGGGTGACTTTGACCGATTTTTTTGCCGTTAATAATTTGCCGTTCGCTTTTACAACTGCCATTACATCGGAGGTCTGACGCATTTTGATGCGACCGCTGATAACGCTGTCGATGTTGTCGGTGACCAAGTAACTTGCACATAGTGGTGCTGCATTTTCTGGCACCAAAATAGACACTTGTTCTGTATTGGCCAACTTGCTGGTGACGGTAAATGAAACGACAGCCCCATTCTCGGCAATATCGGGCACCTTGATCTGAATGGCATCGCTATCGTGTACTTTTTGCTCGCCTAACAGTGCCTTGATCGCATCGCCCACTTGTTGGGCATGAAATGCATTGCTAGGCCAAGCGGCTAAAAGCTGCTTAGGCTTCAGTAAACCGGCTCCCAGCGCCATTACAATGGTGCTGCTGGCCAAGCTGGTCCGCAAAAATTGTCTTCGTGTTTGTTGCATACTGATGACTCCTCTATCATTCATGCGCAATCGACGTTGCACTTAATGAAGTACATCGCAAGAGCCGTACCAGAAATAAAGTGCAATTAATATCAATGAGTTACGTGACAAGCTGGGCTTAAAAGGCGAATAAACCTGCAATTTGCACCTGCACTTATTAGTATGAGACTGCAAATGGCCCTGATTTGTGAGTGCTCCGTTTTCTGGGGAGTGGGGAAATGAAACAGGCGAATTTGCCTGAAACAAAATAACGCGTAAGTGACTTATATTTTTAACAATTTCTTGTAATACGCCCCGCACATGGTAGAATGCCCAGCCTCGATTGCGGGGTGGAGCAGCCTGGTAGCTCGTTGGGCTCATAACCCAAAGGTCAGAGGTTCAAATCCTCTCCCCGCTACCAATTAAGTTCATAAATTATTGATATTTAAATAATTTATCAGAAAAAGCTTGCTGTATAGCAAGCTTTTTTTATGCTCGTGATGAAGTCGAGCCTATCAACAGTTTACTTGTCCTTCATTCCTCCTGTTTAACTCAGTGACTGTTTAAGTCGCTATTTTGGCTAAAAGTGTCAGTTCCGAATCTGGCTAGATTTTCTCTCTTAGCAGGTTATAGTGGGGTTATTCGAAAACCAGTTGAATAGCAGGGGCCATGCTTAATCCGAAAGTTTGCCAAAAAGCCAGACGAGCGCGTGATCCGCGTTTTGATGGGATGTTTTTCACGGCAGTCAAAACCACCAAGATCTATTGTCGTTCTATTTGTCCGGTGCGAACACCGAAAGAAGAGAATGTTTTGTATTTTGCCACTGCCGTTGAAGCGGCTAATGCGGGGTATCGGCCTTGTTTGCGTTGTCGACCGGATAGTGCACCGGGTTCTCCTGCATGGAAAGGCGTTAATACTACGTTTGAGCGGGCAATTCAGCTAATTGATCAAGGTGCTTTGCAGCAAAACTCTATGCTGAGGTTGGCTGAGCGCCTAGGTATTACTGATCGGTATCTACGAAAGCTATTTAAAACCTACTTAGGTATGTCACCTAAAACCTATGCGCTTTATCAACAGTGTTTATTTGCCAAGCGGTTATTACATCAAACACAACTACCTATCGCCCAGGTTGCATTAGCCAGTGGTTTTAATAGTATCCGAAGGTTTAATGATTGTTTTCAGTTACAAATGCACCTAACGCCGTCTGAAGTGCGTAAGTCAGGCCCAACACAGTCTAATACTTTGCAACTACAGCTTTACTATCGACCACCTTATGATTGGGTTTCAATGCAGAAATTTTTAGCGCTAAGGCTGATTCCCCAACTGGAATGGTGTGATAAAAAAAGCTATGGCCGTACTTTTGAGTGGGCCGGGTCTAGCGGTTTTTTTACGGTGGAACATGTTAAACAGGATAATAAGTTTAATCTGGAAATCGATATTGATGATATTAGTAAATTAAGTCTTGTGGTGAATAATATTCGGCGGGTCTTAGATTTAGATGTGGATATTCAAGCCGTTGAAAAAGATTTAAAGAAGCAAGTGGGGGCATGTCTCCCATTAAAAAATGGATTACGCATACCGGGTATCTGGAGTGTGTTCGAGGCTGGC
This sequence comes from uncultured Thioalkalispiraceae bacterium, assembly GCA_964584455.1. Taxonomy (GTDB): domain Bacteria; phylum Pseudomonadota; class Gammaproteobacteria; order UBA6429; family Thiohalophilaceae; genus CAZPAE01. Next base: position 1,522 of record CAZPAE010000218.1, on the reverse strand, counting down.
GTGCGGGCTATCTTAGGCCAACAAGTTTCCGTAGCGGCTGCACGTAAGTTGGTGAGTAGTTTGGTTGAGAACTTAGGCCGTGATATTAAGGGGAAGCGGCTATTTCCCACACCCGAATCAATTAAACATAGTGAACTGGATTTTATAAAAATGCCTGGTGCACGCAAGAATACCTTAAGGGCCTTAGCGCAATACTATCTTGAGCATGAGATAAGTGATGATCCGCAACAGTGGTTAGCTTTAAAGGGGATAGGTCCGTGGAGTGTGAATTATGCAAGATTACGCGGTTTAAGCGAGCCAGATATTTATTTAGGTGGCGATTTGGGGGTTAAAAAAGCGATGACGCAAATGAAAAAAACATTTAATCCTGACCAAGCTTCTCCATGGCGTAGTTATCTCACGTTCCAGCTGTGGAATCAGCTTTGAACCTGTTTTGTTGTAGCATCAGCGCAAGAAACGGGTCGATTCTGTTTTGACTATTGCTTATATTACTTTTATCGGTTAGCAATTAATTAGGGTATTAAGTGATGAAGGTGATGAGCCAAGAGCAAATAAATTATCAGCGGATTGCGCAAGCGATCTCCTACATCAAATTGAATTTTAAACACCAGCCGGCCTTGGATGATGTTGCAGATGTGGTAGGTATTAGTGCCTATCATTTTCAGCGACTATTTACAGAATGGGCAGGGGTGAGCCCAAAAAAATTTATGCAATACCTTAGCGTGAAATATGCGAAAGATTTACTGAAACAAGATCAATCCACACTGCTTGATGCAGCTTATAAAACGGGATTATCAGGAACAAGTCGGTTACATGATTTGTTTATTAACATTGAAGGCATGACACCAGGGCAATACAAACAAGGCGGCCAGGCGTTGGTGATTAAATATTGCTTCGCTGAAACACCTTTTGGGAAGGTTATTGTTGCCTCCACTGATAAAGGTATTTGCCATATGTTTTTCGAACAAGATGAGCAAAAAGCGTTAGCAGGTTTAATGCGTATTTTCCCCAATGCGCAATATCACCAGGTTGTTGATCAATTTCATCAGGATGCGCTGTTCATTTTTCAAAAAGATTGGCGTGAATTGGATAAAATTAAATTACACTTACGGGGTACACCGTTTCAGTTGAAAGTGTGGGAAACCTTACTCAAAATTCCCGTGGGCAGTTTGGTAACTTATGGTGATATTGCTAAACAAATAGATAAACCTAGAGCAGCCCGTGCAGTGGGAACAGCCATAGGCCATAACCCCATCGCCTTTTTGATTCCCTGCCACCGAGTGATACAGTCAACTGGAAAAATAGGAGGATACCATTGGGGCAGTAACCGAAAAACTGCCATGATTGGATGGGAAGCTGCACAAGCCGGTTGACCAAAATTAAATGAGAAGGGAGGGCTTCACTTGGTCTTCTCAAACTATCTCTTAGAACTAAAATTTTAATCAAACCCATACAATGGAGCGTAAATCATTCATATTGATTCATGGTTCATTCATTTAATAATTTATGTTTGTAGCTTTGA
>CAZPAE010000217.1:0-5339 GCA_964584455.1 uncultured Thioalkalispiraceae bacterium | reverse complement strand
CCATCTATTTTATGACGCGCCCACAATTTACCAATACCCGTTCCCTCACTGGCTACTTGCAGCTGCATAGCTTGTTGCCATGGCGCACCATGACGCTGTCCGTTTAACGTTATGTTGCCTTGTTGTGCATTGGTTTTAAATGTGACAAAAAGCGGTTCACCTGCATAAAGATCTGGTAGAGACGCGGGTAACATATCCATCTCCGACAAGTGATGTACAAAATGCAAATCACGCATCATCGGACTATCGAGTTTGGCAAATAACCCATGCATTTTTTCATTCACTTCACTCACGTTACCGATATAGGTATAACTGCCACGGCCAAACTGCGCAGCTTTTGTCATAAAGTGGCTATTAGGTGCTGAACCAATACCCACGGTAAATAACCGACTTGCCCCCAAGTGATGGCGAATATAGCTAAATAGCGCATCTTCATTACCAATCGCCCCATCGGTGAGAAAGATAACCTGTCGTAACCGTGATGAGTCTTGCTGTTGTTTTAAAGCCATACGCATCGCTGACATCATTTCAGTACCACCACGGGCAGTTAAACTTGCCACATATTGTCGTGCCTTGGTTACGTTCAATATATTCGCTGGTTGTGCTTGTTGAAACAGGCTATGACTTGTTGAATTAAACTCAATGACATTAAAGGTATCATTTGATTTGAGTCGCTGTAGTGCTAGCAATAATGCTTTACGCGCTTGTCGAATGGCCGTACCTGACATGGAGCTTGAGGTATCAATAACATAGATGACTTCTTTATCCAGGCCTTGTTCTGTTTGTGCCATAGCCGGCGGTAATAGCATCATTAAATAGTAATGCTGTTGTGCGATGGTTTCGCTAAATAATGCTGCTGTTGGTGCTTGCCCTGCTTCAGGCTGCCACACTAACTCAAAGTCTCTATCTGCAACTACTCGCCCATCACTAAAATGAATAGTGTAACGCCCTTCACCATGATGCATCGTTTCAACTTGATGATAAGTACTGCGTAAATCTCGTACTGGGAAACCTGCTTCAAGCTCAATGTGTAATGACACGGGATGACGTTTTTTATCTACTGTGACTGGAGGCGTAATTCGATTCGCATCAGGAACTTGGTCGGTTGGCTTTGCCCATTGGTTCGGGTGACCTGGCCGCGAAGAATCAGTTGCATTAACCTGGCCTGGAATATAGCGAGGTGTCATTGCCATGGGGAAACGTAACCGAAAGGCACCTTGGTCATAATCCAGTACTTGTTGGAATTCAATTTGGATTTTAACTTGCTCACCAGGTGCAATATTCGCAACCGAAGTGGTAAACATATTAGGCCGTTCTTGTTCCAGTAGAGAAGTCCGTTTACCGGCTTGTTTAGCTTGTTGATAGGTTTGACGAGCCTGTTGTTTTTCCTGGATCTGCCCCTCAATAATACGTTCACCAATACGCATGCGCATATGATCAACAGCAGCATTTTCAGGTAACGGAAAAACATATACCCCTTCTACCCATTCAGAAGAAGTATTGGTAAACACCTGTGTTACATAGACGCGGTTAATCAGTCCTGTGACCCGCATATTGACATCGGTATTTAGCAACGGTGCACTATAGTAATGCCCGTCATGGGCTGCCTTATAGAATAACGAACCCTGTTTCACTTCGTCATATTGTATTGGGTTAGCGGTAGCCACTTGTACATATGACACAAACAATAAAAAGATCAATATGACAACCAAATGATGGACAACATTTAATACCCGTTCCCAAATCGTTTTTCGCTGCTGTAACATGATTTTCTCCCACTGATCCAGCGTGCCATCCTTGGCCTTTGACTTTTCCATAAACGCGCCGGTATTTGTTGATGAGAGAGAGTTTGAACCATGGTTCTGGCGCTAGGCGGGATGAAAATGGGCGTAACCCTGGCCAATTCTGATAAATTCTGACAATCGCCCCTAATTCGGGCTATCTATGCTAGTGTATTCAGTCAGGAGATGAAGGAGGCCCCATGGCTAGAAATATCGCTATTGTGGAGGATGAACCCACAATTCGACAAAACTATACCGATGCCCTGAGTAAGCAAGGCTATGAAATCACCCAATATGACGATCGTAAAACCGCACTAGCAGGCTTCGAACAACGTTTACCAGATTTAGTCCTATTGGACATTGGCTTACAGGATGAAATCGATGGTGGATTTGAGCTATGCCGTGTATTGCGTAGCATGTCACAAAATCTACCCATTATTTTTCTTACTGCACGAGATAGTGATCTCGATACCATCTCTGGTCTACGCCTAGGCGCAGATGATTATCTTACTAAAGATATTAGTATTCCAAACTTGTGTGCCCGGATCAGTGCATTTTTTCGGCGTATTGATTTATTACAAACCCCACCAGCACAAGATGACGTTATTGAGCGTGGACCATTACAACTGGACATGAATCGATTTAGCGCTACTTGGCAAAATCAAACCATTGATCTCACTTTAACGGAGTTTTGGATTGTCCATACGTTAGCGCTACGCCCTGGACATGTTAAAAATCGAGAACAACTAATGAGTGATGCCAAAATCGTGGTGGACGATGCCACGATTACCTCGCATATTAAACGCATCCGGCATAAATTTAATCATATCGATCCCCAGTTTGATTGTATTGATACGGTTTACGGTATGGGCTATCGCTGGCAACAACCATAATCATATTATTATGTCTAGTCGTTCCTTTTCCGGCTTTCGTCTGAGTCTTCGAGTTAAACTATTACTCGTCGCACTTTGTCTACTGATTATCCCGTGGATTGGTACGCGCTATGTACAAGAAATTGAGTCTTACTTACGTACTCAATTGGAAGATGCCTTATTAACCCGAACTCAAATGGTCGCTACGGTGATGCAAAGCCGTCCCGAGCTATTTCAAACCCAAACCGCTGCTCCCCTACCGACTCAAGGCATACAGCATATTTTTGTTCGGCCATTGCGCAGCCCGATACAACTCGACGGCTATTTTGATGATTGGCTTCCTTATCAAGATCGCGCTCAAACATTTCAGTTACGTTCAGCTATTAAAGGCTCAGAGCAAAGTGCGCTTGCGTTCAAACATCGACTAGGTAACTATAGAAAATACCTATATGCTACTTTTGAAGTACAGGATAATCATGTCATCTACCGCAAACCAAATGCACCGGAACTCGATAAAAATGATCATCTCATTATTTGTTTAGAAAACCCGCAGGGCAAACTCAAACAATATATTATTGCCACATTAGCACCGGGCTGGGTTAGTGCTCACGAAGTAGACTTAGCTTATACGCCAGCCAGTGTACTAAGACCTGCAACAAGAATTAAAGGTGAATGGCAAGAAACTGCCACCGGTTACAATATTGAAATACGCATCCCATTAAATATGCTCGGTAACAAGCTTTCGTTTGCTATTGCCGATGTAGATAACCCACAAAAACGTGAAACGGATACAATTGTAGCAACGGCCGGTATTTATCAGCTCAATGAGCTGGGCACAATTATGTTTCCTTCTTTAGAAGCTGAAACGATGTTATCCAGCCTACAAACCCCTTTAATGCGAACTTGGGTAATTGATCAACATAATCGTGTTATTGCAAGAACAGGATCATTAACCCAAGACGACGCCGATCTAGACGAGCCTGTTCCCGAACAAAATTTTTGGTCAGGATTGGTTACTTTATTCTACAAGACAATTCTAAAACAACCAGCAACAGAGTTTCATGATGAGTTACTCAATGCCTCACGGCTCAATAGTAAAGAGTTTCGTCAAGCATTGCTCGGTCAATCGGATATTCGCTGGCGCCAAACGCCTGACAAAGAAGTAAATATCTTAACAGCCGCTTATCCGGTCTTTGATGGTGAAAAGGTGATTGGTGCTGTAGCCATTGAGCAAACCAGCAATGCTATTTTACTGGCACAAAACCGGGCATTAGAGATCTTATTTAACTTAAGCGCCTTAGCCTTTATTATTGCCAGTGTTATCTTACTGGCTTTTGCCAGCCGTTTATCTATGCGGATTCGTCGCCTACGCGATGCCACACACGAAGCGATCACCGCAGATGGCCGCGTGGCTGGCACGATTCAAATCAGTGATGCACGAGATGAAATTGGTGATCTATCGCGGGATGTGGCCGACATGCTAGAACGCTTAGCACAATACAATCGATATTTAGAAACCATTGCTAGCAAACTCTCTCATGAATTGCGCACACCGATTACAGTGGTACGCTCATCATTAGATAACTTACACCCTGAAAGTGATAAACAAGATATTACAACTTATACCCAACGTGCCCGAGAAGGAATAGAACGCTTAAACAATATTCTGGTGCGCATGAGTGAAGCGACGCGCTTAGAACAAACCATGCAAAACGAAGTGCGCCAAGCTTTTAATCTAGCGACGGTTGTCGCCGGTTGCATAGCCGGTTATCGGCTCGCCCACCCACAACAGCACTTTAATTATTATGCTAATAGTGACAAACAAGCAATGATTCATGGTTCACCAGATTTATTTGCACAAATGCTAGATAAGTTAATCGATAATGCTATCGATTTTGCTTTATCTGACACACCCATCGAAATACAACTATCGACTACCCCACAACAAGTCTCTTTATCCATTATTAACCAAGGCCCACTGTTACCTGAACAAATGCAAGCTAACTTATTTGAGTCCATGGTGTCAGTACGTGATAAAAAAGGCACCCAACCTCATTTAGGCCTAGGGCTCTACATTGTGCGGCTGATTACTGAGTTTCATCATGGCCAAATCAAAGCAACAAACCTTGCTAACCAACAGGGTGTTGAGTTCCTAATCACTTTGCCTTGCCAGGCATCATAATTCGTCATAATTGATCTGCTAAGTATCTTTTTTAACCTCGCTGTATGCCAGATTTGATTGGTTTAATAAACACATCAACACATTGGCGGGCCAACAGCCCTTAACAGATGAGGAAATGACCATGAACAAGACTTTATTTCACAGCGGTATTCTGCTCACGACTGCCGTATTAGCCGTTGGTTGCGCGGGCAACAACGCCAACAAATCTGTTGCCACAGCAGATACCCAAGCTGAACCGGTACAACACGAAGCGCAGGTAACACAATCAGAATCACACGCCACACCGGTACCTTATATTGCGAGTATTGAACCTGACTCAATGCCGGAACAAGACATCAACACTTACCCTGATGTAGACGTCGCCACTACCACTCAACCAACACAAAACGTATTTCAATTTGGCTTCGACCAAGCTGAGCTTAGCGATAGTGATATTGAGCAAGGTAAACAGCATGCACAGTATTTGATTGATAACCCTGACATACAGCTAGAAATTGTGGGACA
>CAZPAE010000216.1:0-5360 GCA_964584455.1 uncultured Thioalkalispiraceae bacterium | reverse complement strand
GGCTTGAGTATCATGATGTACCTAGTGTTAACCTTGTTTTTTACTGATGTAGGCGACTAAATTATCAACCGAATCTAAATTCTCAGGCACCATCTCGTCGTCTTCGACTTTGATCTCAAATTCATCTTCTAAGAAATAAATCACCTCTAAGATGCCAGTAGAATCAATAATACCTTTATCAAGAAAAGAGTCTTTATCATTCAGCGCTGAATCATCGTCTGTAAACAGATAATTATCTAATATATAAGCGCGAACTTTCTCTTTTGCAGACATAAGTTTTCTCCAATTTTCACATTAATTTAAATCGGTTACTAAAATTCTCAACGAACAAATGATGCCATACCTGGGTTGATAAAATGCCTACAAATGCCATATTGTCCTTATATCCGACAATCCGGCCTCGCTCGATTTTCTTCACCAACCGTTCAACTTTATCTGCATCAAAATAGCCATTATCGGCGATATATTTTTTACTCATCAGCGTTTTGACATACTCATGCTTTTCACCGGAAAAGAAAGAAGGTGTATCGGGTGCACGGTAAGGCTGTTTATATCGCTGCACAATCGAAGTAGGCAGGTACTTTTTCATGGATTGTTTTAGTAAGTATTTCTCATTTAATACTTTCATTTTTAGTCTTGGATCGACTGTATTGGCAAACTCAATAACACGATGATCCAAAAATGGAAAACGCCCTTCTACAGAATTAGACATTAACATCCGATCGCCTTGTGAGCACAACAAGTAACCCGCCATAAGTACCTTTGATTCAATATACTGTGACCGGTTAAATGGACTCCAATCGGCGATCTGGGCAGGTAAACTCTGATCCAGCGCATCCATAGCAGAGCTAGATAAGTCATCATTTAACCCTTGTGAGAAAAACGCCTTACATTTTGCCGTGGTTGTCCAACGAGGGATATGGGCAAAATAAGGTAGTTCTGGCTTATCTAACTCGGCACCAAAGAAATTCTTAAGATAAGTAATACCTTGTTTCTTTGAAATATCCAAATACGGATACAGTTTTTTCAACATCAAAGGGCGTATTTCTGAGTCAGGAAACTTCGCCCAGAATTGACGAATTTTACCTTCTTTAAAAATATCATAACCACCGAGTACTTCATCTGACCCTTCACCAGTTAATACGACTTTATAATCCTTTTGTCGTACTAGCTGGGATAGCAATCGCATAGGAATAGGTGCAGTTCTTAAAATAGGTGCTTCAGTATGCCAAATGGTATCCATAAAACTTTCGGCAATATCAGTATAACTACATTGAACACGACTATGATTCGCCTGTAGATGTTCGATCATCTGCTTCTGATAACTACTTTCGTCAAGGTCGCCATCATCAAAGCCGATGGAGAAAGTGCGCAACGGCACATTACCATATTCATGAATCAACGCAGTAATAACTGAAGAATCTAACCCGCCAGACAAATAAGCACCGACGGGCACATCTGAACGCAAACGTATCGTTGTTGCATCGACTAATAAATCATGCAATTGCTCAGTTATTTCAGCTTCCGTCTTTGCTAAATAGTTACCAGGCTCAGCAAAATTCCATTGCCAATATTGTTTTTTAATGCATTTATTGTTTTCAATAACAAGCAATTGACCTGGCGAAACTTCATAGACATCTTTGAAAATCGTCATTGGGCTTATCGGTGCCCAAAATGTCATGATTTGGTCTAAAGCTAATGGATTTAAACTGGGCGGTGTATTCTCGGCAGCTAAAATAGATTTCACTTCAGAGGCAAACACAATCCGTTTATCGTCTAGTTTGTAAAACAGCGGATTAATACCAACCCGATCCCGCACTAACACTAAACGCTGCTTAGCATCATCCCATAAAGCAATAGAAAACTGCCCATTTAAGTGCTGTACAAAATCGTCGCCATATTCTTCATAGAGATGGACGATAACTTCGGTATCGGTTTTGGTATAAAACTGATGACCGCGTTTAACTAGCTCTTCTCTTAATTCGATATAATTGAATATCTCACCATTGAACACAACCCAAACGGTCTTATCTTCGTTATGAATAGGTTGTTGTCCACCTTCAATATCAATAATACTCAAGCGTGCATGGGCTAAACCTAGATTATCTTGCACACGAATACCGATACCATCTGGACCTCGATGTTCTTGCATCGAGATCATATGGCGCAAACGCCGTTCTTCCACGCGCTGTGAACGTTCAAAATAATATATTCCGGCAAGACCACACATAGTAAAGGTAATTATTTAATTCTTGTTAATTTAAATTTACAGCTTGTTTTTGATCTGTCGTTTCTAATAACGCTAAGTGAGACAGTACATTTGCCATGGTAGAGAAGTTAAAATCTCTTAACAAATGCCTTAAGCGCTGCTCACACTTATTCAAGTTATTATAATGTCGAAAACGTGACAACAAACTGGCTTTTATTTTAGGTTGCTCAGGGTCAATCTCCCAAGGGTGTAAATAAAAAACAAATGGGTTATCGGTTTTATTCACTAAACCAAGACCAAAACGCGTAAAAAAATAAGGGTATAATCGAAAATATCCACCACCTGCTATGGGTAGTTGATAGCCTAATAATTTAACACTGGATAAAGGAAACTCAACCAGTGAGTGACCTGCTGGTGTCTTTCTGACATAAGGGAACTTAGGTGATCCCGGTATACCGTAACGATCATGATGCACGGGGAAGATGCTTGAATCATAGGAGAAGCCCGCTTCTGCCAAGATATCTAACGCCCATTCTGATTTATTGGTGATTGAATAACTTGCCGCACGATAACCCAAGACAGGTGCTTGTATAATATCTTCTAAAATTCGTTTAGAACGAAGTGTTTCATCTTTAAATACATCAATCGGTTGATTGTATACCAATTGATGGCTATAACCATGACTAGCTACTTCATGGCCTTGTGCATAAATGCGTTTAACTAAATCAGGATTACGTTCAGCCACCCAACCTAATACAAAAAAAGTTGCTTTAATATCAAATTCTTCAAATAAGGTTAATAACTGATTCGTATTACGTTCGACACGACTTTCGAATGTTCCCCAATCATCTCGTTTCACTGACTGATTAAATGCCGAAACATGGAAGTAATCTTCCACATCGACAGTCAATGCATTAATAATTGGCTTAGACATAAACGAATCGCTTTACTTGTATTAACTCTTTTGGCCTTTACGTTTTAATCTCAACGTTCTAGGCGGCTTGGGTTCATCAAAGGCTGATTTCAATCTTGATACGATTCGTTCTAGTTCAGCAACACGACGTGACAATTGCTCTATTGTCATATTCTCTGCTTCAGCACTTTCTTTGCTTTCTCGTTTAACACGAATATCACTAGGCTCAGGTGCCTCAACAGATTTATCCGGAAACTCGTTATGAATTTCTTCTTTTAGTTCTTTAATAACATCATCAATAAGCTCACCAGAAATCTCATTGACTTCCCCTAGCGCTCCCACCAAAAGTGTACGATCACAAAGGGTATTGATACGGCGCGGAACACCTTCAGTGTAGTCATAAATTTTTTCATAAGCTTCTTCAGTGAACAGCGGGTATTTATCTCGCCCGGCAGTATCAAGCCGATGTTCGATATAGAACTTAGCATCATCTAAATCTAATGGGCCTAAGTGATAAGATGCAATAACACGTTGCCGAAGTTGTTCAAGATAATCAACACTGAGTACTTGTCTAAATTCTTCTTGCCCGATCAAGAAGCTTTGGAATAAAGCCCGGTTTCCTTCTTGATAATTGGAAAGCATACGTAACTCTTCTAAGGCTTTAATAGGTAAATTTTGTGCCTCATCAACAATCAGTAGAACACGTTTACCTTCTTTGGTTTTCTCCCTTAGGAACTTTTCAATGTTACGTAAAAGCATAGGTTTATTCATGCCATCACATTCAAGCTCAAAAGCAATGGAAACCATACGTAATAAATCATCCGGCTCAAGATGTGTTGTCACTAACTTGGCCGCAATAATCGTTTTTTCCGTCTCTAATTGGGAAAGTAATGTATGAATAAGCGTGGTTTTCCCGGTACCAACATCGCCGGTAACCACAATAAAACCATCGCCCTGGTGAACGCCATATTGTAAATAAGACAATACTCTCTTATGCCCTGGGCTGGCGTAAAAAAACGAAGGGTCCGGGCTCAGCTGGAATGGCATATTGTTCAGTTTGTAAAAATCAGTGTACATAGGCTTTCTCTACATAAGTATTAGTACGTATATACATAGCTCAGTGAAGTTAGCCCTTGATCGTAGTCATTGGCATCTTCATTTGAGTCACGCTCTGAATATCGATAGGACAATGTCACAAGCCCATGTGCTGAAACTTGTCGCAATATCCCAACCCGCCCTGTATACAAATTATCAATCCGTGTTGTTGCTCTTAATTCTTCCCGCTGTGAGCTTAAATCTAGTTCTAAACGCGTCCGAGGATGAAACGCCCACGACCAAAGGATACTACCTCCTTGTGTCTCATCGCTATCCCCAGTAATTTGATAATCCCGTGTTTGTTTGAACACACGTAATGTAATGTTGGTTCGACCATAACTTCGTGTGCCCGTCACTTCAGCATTTTTGCGCAAAAAAACCTCAGTTGTGAGGGTCGCATCTTCGGGCAAAGTTAATGGGCCCCCTGCTTCTTGTCGGCTATTTAAAACCCCAGCATTAGTAAATAATTCTTCTTCGTAATTGGCTGTCCAGCGCCAATACCGATTACTTTGGGAAAAATCTAAAAAAGCACTACGGCCTGAAATACGCCGTCCTCCGCGTAATGTGAGCTGGCTACGCTGACTCAGCCGCCAGGTAAACCCTGCTGACCAAAATGTGCCATCATCTTCTGTATTGCTCTGCTCATACTCGTTTTTCTCCGTGCCGCCTAAGGCAATCAAGGTAAAACGAGGGGTTAAATTATAACCAAGATTCAGCTCTGAACGGGTCTGCTCCCAACGAAATCCATCATCTGATTGCTGATCACGATAGGAACCACTGATTTGCCAGTCTAATAACTGTGCGTTGGTGCGCGTCCCCACTTGAAAAGACACACCTTTTTCCTGGGTATCTTGACCGGCAACGTCTGGGTAATTGGTTTCATTATAGCGATATCGTACTTCACGCAGTACGAACATACGGGCTGACGCCCACTGTTTCCACATCGGTCACGTTGGTGGTGATCGACAAATTATCATTAGTAATGGGTTGACCAGATGAGACGGTTTGTTGTGTTACCGCCGCTGACATGTCCATAAAAAATAAGTCTTGTACTAGTTCAGCATCAGCCCGGGTATTTAAATCATGGAAAATGTCATTACTCTGATCTTGGTCTGCGAAATAAATTGCCTGTAACGAATAATC
>CAZPAE010000215.1:0-5362 GCA_964584455.1 uncultured Thioalkalispiraceae bacterium | reverse complement strand
GCACGTATAGTGGTTATTATCATTGCCGTGATAGCGACACTGTTAGCCAGCGATCCTGATAGTTCGGTATTAAGCTTAGTTGGGTATGCGTGGGCAGGGTTCGGTGCAGCCTTTGGTCCTGCGGTGCTATTTTCTTTGTTTTGGCAACAAACCAATAAGCCAGGTATTCTCGCTGGTATGCTCAGTGGCGCTGTGACGGTGGTGATATGGGAACAGTTAGAAGGTGGGTTTTTCGACGTTTACGAAATTTTACCGGGTTTTGTTTTCTCTTGTTTAATGATTATTTTGGTGACCAAAATCACAGGTGGTGCATCATCTAGCACAAAACAGCAGTTTGCTGTTATGCAAAAGCAGGTTACCGACTTCCATTAGCGACATATATTATCTATCCTGGTAGAACCAGGTATCTTGGGGTGTGAGTAAAATAAAATGATTCAGTTATATCAGCATATTCGTGGACGGGTAATTGAGCTTATCTGGGAGCAGGATATTCATACTATGCTGCCTTGGCGGCAGCGTTTAACCAATGGATTACGTATTGGTTATTTGACCTTACGCGATTTATTTTTTGATAGCCAAATTAGCTTACGGGCAATGAGCCTGGTATATACCACGCTTTTATCTATTGTGCCTTTACTGGCAATTAGTTTATCTGTGTTAAAGGGGTTTGGCTACGATGAACTCAAACCGGCACTAGAGAATTTTTTAGCGCCATTGGGAGAGCGGGGCACGCAAATCACCAATACAATTATTCAATTTGTTGAGGGAATGAACTCTGGGATCTTAGGCTCATTAGGGCTAGCACTACTCCTTTATAATGTTGTTTCACTGATGCAAAAGATAGAAAGTGCCTTCAATTTTACCTGGCATGTAACACAAGAACGATCTTTTGCACGTCGTTTTAGCGATTATTTAAGCGTGGTATTAATTGGCCCAGTATTAGTTTTTTCGGCACTAGGTTTAACTGCATCGTTAACCCATAGTTCACTTTATAAAGAACTTGATTCATTTGGCGTCTTCCATGCGTTGTTTAGTGTTATTGGATTTGTATTACCTTATCTGCTGATTATTTTAGCGTTTACATTGATTTATGTTTTTGTGCCGAATACCAAAGTGAAAATAAAGTCCGCTTTGGTTGGTGCCATTGTCGCGGGGATTGCTTGGGAAACGGTGGGTTGGCTGTTTGCCTCATTTATTTCTAATGCAAACTATACTGCGATCTACTCAGCTTTTGCCGCCTTATTTTTCTTTATGATTTGGTTATATATCAGCTGGACGATTTTACTCACAGGCGCCAGTATTGCATTTTATTATCAGAACCCCGAGTTTCGTTCGCGTAATCGCCGTGTTTTTGTCTTAAGTAATCGTATGAAAGAAAAGGTGGCGGTGACGGTCATGGTAAGAGTGGCAGAAGCCTTTTATCAAAGGCAGCCAGCGCCAAATTTATCCAGTTTAGGCCAGAGTTTAAATCTTGCTTCAGAGTCATTGCTCCCGGTTATTGATTGTTTAATTGCTAAGGGGTTGTTAACGCGTAATGATGAAGATCCACCCCGGTTTCTACCAGGTCAGGCCCCCGAATTACTTTTAGCCATTGATATTATTCGTGCCGTGCGCTCTGCTGAGGAGGACGACATTATTAATTTTGGGCGTTTACCCCATTATAAAAAGGTTGATGCTTTCTTACGGCAATACCAAGATGCGGCAACGGCCTCAATACAGTCGGTAACATTAAAGGAGTTAGTCACCTTGCTAGATAAGGTGGATGAGCAGAAAAATAATATGTTGTGACTAAAACATTTATGTCGAGCGAATTCAATGCCATATTGCAGCAACAACCATTAACCGATGTTCCGCGGGAATATCATATTCTTAATGGTAAAGAAGTGCGAATCATTGAAGGGCTTGGTCATAAGCAGCGCGTTTATCTTATCCATATTCTTGCCTTAGCTGACAAAAGTCGAATTCGTATTGGCCTGGCTTGGGGATGGTTGTGGTGGGCAATAGTCTGTGTGGTGAGTTTGGTTTTATATCTTTTTATTTCCCCGCTTTTTCCTTGGTCGTCAACGTCATTACACTTTGTGATTATTGCGAGTCTAGTGATTGCCAGTATTTTGGGGGTCATTATGCTCGGCGTAAAACTTTCTCGTAAACGTGTTTTTTATGCGAGACACTCCCAAGTACCATTATTTGATATTTTGATCGCAAAACCTGATCAGCAACGCTATAAAGCATTTGTTGATCAGTTAGCGAGTTGTATGGAAAAAGCACGTTCTGGTCGCACCCTACGTTTAGATCAACAAATTGCTGGTGAGATTCGCATGCTGCGTCGTTTGGCCAATGAAGGGGTTATCGCAAAGCGTGACTATGAACAAGCCAAAGCGCAACTTTTCTCGCTATCCAATAAGAAAAGCTCAGTTTAAGCTCACTAACACATTGATTTGTCTTAACTGTGTACATTTACTATTAAAGCTAACGCCTTGATCCGCCGTAATATTAAGTGTTAATGGTAAAAAAGGAGGTGGGTTATGGCTATCCACTATCCCGCACCACAAGAACTGGGTTTTCGCATTCCTGCTCATCTACGTCCTGAACGATTCAGCCAAGGTTTTATTCATGCACTAAAAGGTGGCCAACTTAATCAAGTGGCCTATTTTAAGCTGTCTTTTCGTGAAGGGTATCGTCTCGGAAAATTATATCTTCGACAGTTACGTCGTGAGCAAGGTGTTATCGGTTTCCCTATGAAAGCACAGTTCCATATGCGAGCTTATCAATAGCGCTGACGACCCCTCGTATTTAGGGGCTGTTTAGTATGTGACATTCTTGTAAGGTTAAAATATGATATATTTTAATCTAACGTCAGCTTTGTTGCTGATGATTATAAGGAGTGTCCATGTTTGGTATAGGCAAAAAAATCAGTATGCCTGATCCCGCTGATGCATTGCCAGGGCGTGATCAGGCTATTCCCATTCCTGCGCAACATTTTGTTAACGGTCACGCTATGTCTCCTCCTTATCCTGAACACATGGTGTCAGCTATGTTTGGCTTAGGTTGTTTTTGGGGAGCAGAAAAACGTTTTTGGGAAACCTCTGGTGTCTATTTAACTGCAGTGGGGTATGCCGGTGGTTATACACCCAATCCAACCTACCAAGAGGTTTGCAGTGGTTTAACTGGGCATAATGAAGTGGTGTTGGTCATCTTCGAACCAGCGGTAGTGGGTTATGATGCTTTATTGAAGTGCTTTTGGGAGGCGCATGATCCTACACAGGGAATGCGACAAGGGAATGATATGGGGACACAGTATCGCTCCGGTATTTATTGCGCTAACGATGAGCAGGTAAAATTAGCCGAACAAAGTAAGTTGCATTTCCAGCAAGCATTATCATCAGCAGGCTATGGCGAGATCACCACCGAAATTATGCTTGCACCTACATTTTACTATGCAGAAGAATATCATCAGCAATACCTTGCTAAGAACCCAGCGGGTTATTGCGGGCTGGGTGGTATCGGTGTGAGTTATCCCGTAGATTAATAGGCATGTTTATTAGGTGACCGCGTATTGGGAATGATCAATGAATGATTTATTACACTGGGATGAGTTATTAGCATTTTGGTTTTCTCCTGATTCACAGCAGCGTTGGTTTAATTCAACTGAGCAATTTGATCGGGAATTAAAAGAGCGATATCAAACATTATATGAGCTAGCTGTTGAGGGGGGATTATCACATTGGCAGCAGTCTGCTTTAGGCTCACTGGGATTGGTGATTTTGTTTGATCAAATACCACTGAACATTTTTAGAGGGCAGAAACAGAGTTTTGCTACAGAGGCTAAATCGAGACAGGTAGCGGAACAAGCTATTGCTAATCACTGGGATGAGGAATTAACCGATAAGCAAAAGATGTTTTTATATATGCCTTATATGCATAGTGAGAATATTTATGATCAAGATCGTTCAGTGGAATTATTTGAACAAGCTGGGCTGAGCAATAATTTGCGTTTTGCTATACATCATCGAGATATTATTCGTCGCTTTGGACGATTTCCCCATCGCAACGCCGTTCTCGGTCGTACTTCTACCCAACAAGAAATAGACTATCTTGACTCTGATGAAGCGTTTCACGGATAATTTCACTGATTCATATTTTATTATTCATTATTAAATCAAAGAGTATATGCCCCATGTTTATCACAACACCTGACAATGCAACGTTGCGCGTTGCTACTAGCCCTATTCATGGTAAAGGATTATTTGCACAGTCTTTTATAAAAGAGGGTGAAATACTCGGTACGATTCAAGGTATTCGCACTAATGAAAATGGTAGTTATGTGTTATGGGTAAATGAAGATTACCCTATCCGTATTTTATGTAAATTCAAATATATTAATCACAGTGACGATCCCAATGTTGTGTTGTATGACACCTTAGAAGTTTGTGCCATACGCGATATTGAGCCTGGTGAAGAAATTACACATAACTACGAAAGTGGTGATTGGGAAGAAGAGGAAGAGTACGAATACGTCTTTGAAGATTAATTTATCATCAGTATTGCTCTTTCTTTTACCTGTCATATTTCCCAGGGGGCCTATTATTATCTAACCGTCACCTTATTTGGTGTCGTTCTGCAAAAAGTCACTTGATCTTGTCATACTGCTATCTGTTTGGTGCCATATGCTACAGAATTTAAGACAAGATAGTGATGCTATCCTAACTGATTGTTATCCGAACTTTTTTTCGTGTAATCCAAAATTAGCTGCTAATGCTCAGAGCATTGTATTTATCACTAAGTGTTGGCTATGATTAGATGGTCATACAAATGCATGGATCTCAAGATTATGTCGGTATCGAAAAATAAACACGCCTTGCCTATTCTCAGTCTTTGTATGCAAGCAGCGGAACCGCTATGGCAACGTGTTCCTACTCGTACTGATGCCGGAGAATGTGCCTCCGATTTTATGATGATTATCACGCGGCTTAACGCCGTTGGCGATGCTATTCAGCAGCGTATCCTGACAGATTTGTACAATGTCTTAAATACCTATACTGACGCAATATTATTTGCTGAAGTGAATATGAAAATGAATTTGCTATGGGTTTCTCATCGGCCTCGACCTGGTTTGGGGGTTGAGATTGCGAGCCAAATACATCATGTTGTTCCTGAGGCTCGGTTAGTTGCCAATCGTTTTTAAATGTTGATATGTCGTCACCGTCGACATTTGTTTATCTAGGCGAAGCATTAGCGAAGTACCATTTTGGTGCAAGCCACCCCTTTGGTCCCACCCGGCATGATGCGTTTGCTGATACCTTTTATCAACGTGGTCTTGAACAATGTGTAGATGTTCTGACTCCCGTTGATGCACCAGATG
>CAZPAE010000214.1:4869-5365 GCA_964584455.1 uncultured Thioalkalispiraceae bacterium | reverse complement strand
GGTTCAGCTTGAATAGCTTCAAGCTTAAATAACCATTAGGAATATTAATTGTGAATGGTGCCGCACTAGCTTGAACCCCTTCGGGTTTCACCTAGTATTTCCTACGCTTCGCTACGGTCAAAACCGGACTCGACCGTTTCGCCGGGAGCGAAACGGGACATGCGAAGCATGCCCAAAGGGCGCAAAACAGGGAAGGTTTGCGTCCACCGGCACGGTGCCGTGTCGGTTCGACTTAAGTCATTCTCAAATCATTTAAACAACGATAAAGATTTTGATTTAATCAATGGTGCCGAAGGCCGGACTCGAACCGG
Organism: uncultured Thioalkalispiraceae bacterium; assembly: GCA_964584455.1. Classification (GTDB taxonomy): domain Bacteria; phylum Pseudomonadota; class Gammaproteobacteria; order UBA6429; family Thiohalophilaceae; genus CAZPAE01. The sequence continues at coordinate 5,054 of CAZPAE010000214.1, read as the reverse complement.
CACGGCTGTTAAGCCACTACCCCCTCAAGATAGCGTGTCTACCAGTTCCACCACTTCGGCTAATATAAAGGTGTGCATTTATTCGTTGACGGGCAAGCTCGGTTCAGCGGGTGTGGGTGCAGGGGTTTGTTCTGCTGCATCAGGCTGTGCTTGGTTTGCTTCATCACTTGTGGGTAAGCTCTGTT
>CAZPAE010000214.1:0-4859 GCA_964584455.1 uncultured Thioalkalispiraceae bacterium | reverse complement strand
CACCCGCTGCTGCTGCTGCAGCAGTCTGCAAAAGTTTGTTGCTGCTGTTGCTCAACTTGATCCACCACACTATTTGACTTAGCCCCTTCATTAGCAAGGTAGGCCAAGCCTAAACTGGTGATAAAGAACAATGCTGCTAAGATACCAGTAACTCGTGATAAGAAAGTACCTGAGCCTTGTGATCCAAATACTGTGCCTGATGCACCACTACCAAAGGCAGCACCAGCATCAGCACCTTTACCTTGTTGTAATAAAATCAGTGCAATCACAGCAACCGCAATTAACACATGAATCACAAGTAATATATTGTTTAACATCGCTTATACCTAAATTGGGTGTTAGGCAGAAGTACAAATTGTTAAAAAGTCTTCTGCTTTTAGTGAGGCACCACCGATTAATCCACCATCAATATCGGGTTGTGCCAATAAATCTTTTGCATTGCCGGCATTCATGCTGCCGCCGTATTGAATCACAATGCTATCCGCAACCGCTTGGTCTGACTCGGCAATCCGTTGGCGAATAAATGCATGTACCGCCTGCGCCTGATCCGGTGTCGCTGTTTTACCAGTACCAATGGCCCAAACTGGCTCATAGGCAATCACACCTTTACCCAGCGCTTGTGCCCCATGGGCATCGATCACCGCTTGGATTTGGCTTGCCACTACCTCTTCAGTAATGCCTTTTTCGCGCTGTTCCAAGGTCTCACCGATACAAAAAATGGGGGTCATGCCTGCTTCAAGCACTACACCAAACTTTTTAGCCACAATCTCATCGGTTTCACCGTAGTAACTACGACGCTCAGAGTGCCCAACAATGATGTACTGACAGTTAAAATCATTAATCATCGACGCTGCGACTTCACCGGTAAAGGCACCACTGGCTTCAGTGCTCACATTTTGTGCACCCCAAGCAATGGGGGAACCCGCCAGCTGGTCTGCCACATCAGGGAGATAAATAAATGGTGCGCATACCGCAACTTGGGCCTTATTGACCTGACCAATACCTTGTTTGAGCCCATCCAGCAGTGCTTTGATGCTGTCTCGTGAGCCATTCATTTTCCAGTTGCCGGCAATCAGTACGTCACGCATATTCTTCCCCGATATTTTTGTATTAATCCTGTCACAAAGCCGGCCCGTCGCCCGCTTCATCTATATATTAAAGAGCGGCGCAAGCTTACCGTCAGCGGCCCCAGAAATCAATCCGCGGCCACCGAACCTCAGGTTTGATAGGTAAATTTGTCTTCAGATTTAGAACAAAATCAAGAATTAACCGCGTCTCGTACTACATCAGCCAGCTGCTGGGCCACCTGCTGTACTTGACCAGCATCTTGCCCTTCCACCATGACCCGAATCACCGGCTCTGTCCCTGATGGACGCAGCAATACCCGTCCCCGCTCGGCTAGCTCTGACTCAGCGTCTTTTACTGCGGTTTGGACTGGTGCACAGCTCGCTAAGTCAATGCGCTCGGACATTTCCACATTCAGCAAGGTTTGCGGATATTTGCTCATTCCGGTTCCGGTGGCCAAATCATTAAGGGTACGCCCGGTTTCGACCATGGCAGACAAAATTTGTAAGGCGGAGATAATCCCATCGCCCGTTGTGGTCCGATCTAAACAAATAATATGGCCGGAGGATTCGCCGCCCAAATACCAGTCTTTTTCTACCAATTTTTCCATCACATAACGATCGCCCACTTTCGCCCGATCAAATGGAACATTGAGGCGATTGACCGCGTGCTCAAAACCCAAGTTGGTCATTAAGGTACCGACCACACCACCTTGCATCACCTGACGACGCACCCGATCATGGGTGATGATATAAAGCAGTTCATCGCCATCGAGCATATTGCCTAAATGGTCGATCATAATCAGTCGATCCCCATCACCATCCAAGGCAATGCCCACATCGGCCCGGGTTTCTAGCACGGTATTGCGTAATATTTCTGGCTTGGTAGAACCACAGCCTTCGTTGATGTTTAATCCATCCGGATCGGTGCTAATGGGAATCACCTCCGCACCCAGTTCATGAAACACGCTGGGCGCCACTTTATAGGTTGCACCATTGGCACAATCAACCACGATGCGAATGTCTTTTAATGAGGTTGCATAGGCGACAGCACTTTTGCAAAACTCGATGTACCGACCTTCTACGTCCTTAACACGTACGGCTTTACCCAAGTCAGCAGAATCATTGCACACCATAGGTTGTTCGAGCATGGCTTCAATTTCTAACTCTACTTCGTCAGGTAATTTGGTACCTGCACCAGAGAAAAATTTGATGCCATTGTCGAAATAAGGATTATGCGAAGCACTAATCACGATACCGGCATTGGCATGTAAAGTGCGGGTTAAATAGGCAATTGCCGGGGTTGGCATCGGGCCAAGTAGTAACACGTCAACACCGGCAGCAGACAAGCCCGCCTCTAAGGCTGACTCAAACATATAACCAGAAATACGTGTGTCTTTACCAATGACGACTTTACTACCATTGGTGTTGGAAAAAACTTTACCGGCTGCCCAACCTAACCGCATCATAAAATCCGGTGTAATCGGTGATTGGCCAACACGGCCGCGAATACCATCTGTACCAAAATATTTTCGTGCCAAACCTCGTTACCCCTTTGTGTTCTTAACCGCTTGTATAACCTTTAGTGCATCCACTGTGGGTCCCACATCGTGCACCCTGATAATGCTAGCCCCTAGCCAAACGGCTAACCCCGCTAATGCCACACTGCCATGCAGCCGCTTCTCAACAGATACATCTAAAATCGACCCAATGGTCGATTTTCTTGAGACGCCCAATAAGACTGGGGCACCTAGGCTAGTTAATTCGGCTAATTGTCTCACTAGTGTTAGGTTGTGTTCCGGCGTCTTGCCAAAGCCAAAACCGGGATCGAGTATCAGCTGGTCCGAGTTGATACCTGCAGCGATACAGGCCTGCTGACGCTCTAATAAAAACTGTTTTACCTCGCCGACCACATCATGGTAAACCGGCGATTGCTGCATTGTACGCGGCTCCCCTTTCATATGCATCAAACAAACCGGCACATTTAATTCTGATGCGGCTTGCAGCGCACCTTCTGCTTGTAAGGCTTTCACATCATTAATCATGCTCGCCCCGTGAGAAACGGCTTCGCGCATAACATCCGGCTTGGAGGTATCAATAGAAATAGGCGCATCCAATTGCGCATGCACTTGTTCAATCACCGGTATGACACGATCTAATTCTTGTTGTGTATCAACGGCTTGAGCACCCGGCCGGGTTGATTCACCACCAATGTCCAAAATACTCGCCCCCTCAGCAACCATTTGTCGGGCTTGTGAGACGGCTGATTCAACACCGGTAAACTGCCCCCCATCGGAAAAAGAATCTGGGGTCACATTTAAGATCCCCATGACATGGGGTTCTTGGAAACTAAGGGTTCGGTTTTTAAATTGCATCATGCGGCAATGATAAAACGTTGCAGCATACTCGTCGAACGCATTAGACCACAATACGTTGACATGACCATGAAACTCATACGTTTATCTGTCATTTGGGAGCTTAAAACGCACAACGGCGAGATAAACTCGCCGTTGTGATGAGATAGATAGAATAAAGATTAATGCTCAGAGGCAGGACCACCAATTTTGCCATCGCCCTTCACATCACCTTCACTCGAAGTTGATTTGTTATTACCGGGATCAACATGATCGTTATCATCCCAGTCTTGCGGTGGACGTGGCGTCTTACCTGCCATGATGTCTTTGATTTGATCCGTATCGATGGTTTCATACTTCATTAAAGCATCGGCCATGGCATGCAGCTTGTCCATGTTGTCTTTGAGAATTTGTTCTGCACGGTCGTAATTCCTATCCACAATCGCACGAACTTCTTCATCAATGGTATTTGCTGTTACATCAGACAAGTTCTTGTGCTGAGTTACAGAATGGCCGAGGAACACCTCACCTTCATCTTCACCAAAGGTTAGCGGACCCAGTTTTTCTGATAAGCCCCATTTTGTAACCATATTACGCGCCAATTCAGTAGTACGTTGAATATCGTTAGACGCGCCAGTGGTCACGTTCTCAATACCAAAGATTAACTCTTCAGCAATACGACCACCAAACAAACTACTGATCTGACTTTCTAAACGCTCTTTACTATAGCTGTAACGATCTTCTTCCGGTAAGAACATCGTGACACCTAGGGCACGACCTCGAGGAATAATCGTGACTTTATAAACAGGATCATGTGAAGGTACCGTTAAACCGACAATGGCATGCCCTGCCTCATGATACGCGGTGAGTTTTTTCTCATCTTCACTCATGACCATGGACTTACGTTCAGCCCCCATCATGATTTTATCTTTGGCTTTCTCAAACTCTTCCATGCTGACCAAACGACGATTCGCTCTCGCTGCAAACAAGGCCGCTTCATTGACTAAGTTAGCCAAATCAGCACCGGAGAAACCAGGGGTACCACGGGCAATGATTTTTGGCTTCACATCATCCCCAATGGGTACTTTACGCATGTGTACTTTAAGAATCTGTTCGCGGCCACGTAAATCCGGTAACGGTACCACCACTTGGCGATCAAATCGGCCAGGGCGTAATAATGCTGGGTCCAACACATCAGGACGGTTAGTAGCAGCAATCACAATTACCCCTTCGTTACCTTCGAAGCCATCCATCTCAACCAATAATTGGTTTAATGTTTGTTCACGTTCATCATGACCACCGCCTAAACCGGCACCACGATGACGACCTACGGCATCGATCTCATCGATAAAGATAATGCACGGTGCATGTTTCTTGGCTTGTTCAAACATATCGCGAACGCGAGATGCACCGACACCCACAAACATTTCCACAAAGTCTG
>CAZPAE010000213.1:0-5368 GCA_964584455.1 uncultured Thioalkalispiraceae bacterium | reverse complement strand
CCCATTGTACGGTGTCCCGTGGTTTAGCGAGTAAGACTTTTTGCGGTGCGCTATTGGCCGTGGCGCGTGCGGTTTCATTATTGGTGAGACGTACTTCGCCTTGGCTGTTTTGTGTGAGGACGGTACCTTCGAAGACAGTCACCGTGGCTTCTTTGTCATTCACTTGTATCACAAATTCCGTGCCTTCAATGGCCGCGTTAATCAGTGGTGTGTTGACTTTTAAGCTGCGTGGTACGCGGGAGATAAAATGAGCGATACCGGTGATGAGATCGAGTATCGACGGTTCTTCTTCGTTGATTTCACTCAGTGTAATGGAGGTGTGCTGATCCAGCCGAACTAAGGTTTCATTAATTAAGATGATAGAGGCGCGGGCATTGGTATCCACGCGAATTTTATCACCCGGGCAGTAGTGTTGATCGCGTTTAACAGCAACCCATGTTGTGGTGTTGAGGCGTTGTGCTTCCACTTTACCTTGCACCGAAGCCACTTTCGCTGCCCAAGGATCGCAAGCGACGGGTTGTTCTGCATAGGTAATGGGGGACCAGAATAGGGCGCTAATGGCAACCCAATACAAATACTGACGCATACTATTGAGACACTCCCTCTAAAATTATTCTTATAAATCTGGTACTTACTCATCCCTACTGTTCGCATTGATCCATGCAGTCCGTAAAAGGATAGTCTTCCGTGGTGGGATGCCTAAAGAATGTTTTTGTCTGTTTTAATGTATTGAACGAATACCGCGATTATACCCTTATGTTTTCCTTATGGGGGTAGTTCAGGGTAAAAAATAACGGATTATTATGATGTGGCTCAGGGCGCACTATTTTGTCGCGACATACACGATGCCATCAAAGTCTGCCGGTGCATTAGTCGTATATTCATGGCACAGTTTGCGGTAGTAATGGCTAGGGCCGTCATCAGGGTACTGAGATAGGACTTGTTGAAAGTAAGATTCGGCTTCATGCCATTGCTGTGAACGAAAAGCCGCCAATCCTTGGGCAAATACCTCCATATAATTAATGAATTTAGGCTCCAGCTGTGCATCAAGGCCAATGAGTTCATGTAACACAATGGGTGTTTGCTTGCCCACGAGCACAAAGGTCCCCAGTTCGCGGGTGTAAATATCGCTGATCTGATCCACCACCGCTTGGGAAACTAAGCTGTAAGTGCCTAAGGTTTTGTTAAAGCCTTCTATTCGCGAAGCCGTATTCACGGTGTCACCGGTGGCGCGATATTCATAATGATCCAACGCACCGATGTGGCCTAAGATCACCTCGCCACAGTGTAAGCCGATGCGGGTTGGTAAAGGGTATTGCGCATGTTGTTGATTAAATTTCGCAATGGCGTTTTGTAGTTTGAGTACCGCTAAGCACGCTTGCTGATGTAAGTTGGTGTTGTCCTTAGGGTTCGACCAAACGGCCAGTGTGGCATCACCGACCACGTCACTGACGTTGCCATCATGGGCACGAATCGGTTCGAACATCACTTCATAGTAATCATTCATTAAGTCGCGTAATGTTTTCGGATTCAGTTGTTCTGATAAGGTGGTGTATTGCTCCGCATCACTGGCCATCACCACGCCGTAGGTGATTTCGCCTTGTTGGTTAAATTGCTCAAAGCCATGAGCGAGTTCATCAATGATGTTAGACGGTAAGTGATAACCAAAGGCACGGCGAATGTTACGGCGTTCTTTTTGTACTTCTAAGTATTTCCATAAGAAAATTAAAATGGCGATTAACGGCAGCTGCCATAAGATAGGCACAGCCGTGGGTAGCCAGTAGTAATAGTCGACAAAGGCATAGTAAGCGGTGAGGCTATACGCGGCACCACAGACCACGGCGGTAGGGATTAACCAAGCGCCAGGTATAAAACGAAAAATCAGCCCTAAGCCTAAACTCCAGAAAATGATGATCAATACATCGGTGCCAGGGGAAGGCACGATCAGTGCGCTGCGTTGTAGTAGATTAGCAAAGGCGGTGGCAATCACTTCGACCCCGCTAATATCCAAACCATTTTTATCTTGCGTATACACGGTAAAGAAGCCGTCTTTTTGTTCCGGCTGGAACTGTTCTGAGAAGCCCACAAAGATCGCTTTGCCTTTGACATCAATGGTGGGATTGTTGGGATCAGAATTTAATACTTCATGGTAAGCGATAGTACTGATGGTCCGTGGAGAGCCATAAAAATTAAGATATAAGCTGCGAGGTGATTGGTAGGTTTCGACTAATCCACGCAGTAGATATTTTTGTTTTTCACTAAAGAGCGTGGATTGGCTAATTTCATCATGCAGTTGTTCACCTAAGTTTGGGTTAGCTAAAAAGATAGCCCGAATGTCTTTTACCACCATTTGAATATTGCCCCGTTGGCGAATGGATTGTTCGCTTTGAGGCAATATGGCTGCTTCAGTGGGATGGTACTTTTCAAGCAACGATAACAATTCTTGGTAAACGGACAGGCCGTGTATTTGTAGCATGGTCACGGGTAATGTGGGTGTATTGCCTAACTCTGGCTTAAATAATAAGAAGTGATTCACCTTGGCCGGGACTTTCGGCAGTGGAAAGGGCGATAGGCCTAGGGTGTTATCCGCTAGAATTGGGATCGGCGAAATCAGTTTCTCGATTTTGGCTTCGCCTTGGTCGCCTAGGGAAATGATTTCTTGTTTTAGGTATTGGAACAACACCACGTTATTGGCAAAACGTAGGCCTTTGGCGAAGATTTTATTGTCGGCCGGATTGCGTTGTTCTTCGAAAATAATATCGAAGCCAATGGCGGTGGCCCCATGTCGGGTAAGTTGTTCGACCAGTTCTCCATGTAGGTTGCGTGGCCATTTGCGCGGTTTATTGGGTAGGTTGAGGTATTGTGAGGAGCTTTGGTCGATGCTCACCACGGCCACATGTGGCGACGCCGCAATTTCCCCACGGGTTTTGAATAACCAGGCCAGGCTGACTTCTTCTTCTAGCCAGCGCCCTAAGCTGCTCATGGCCAGAAATAAACCACTGAGCGCGACGATCAGAACGATACTGCTGAAGTACAGCCAGCTGCTACGATTCTTATAATTTGAGTAGTGTTTTTTCGCCATTTTAGGGGATTTTACGCGATACAGCGCCATGACTTCACTGATTAAATCATATATGCTTGGGCATATAATAAATAGATGTGTTTGCTGTCACGGGTAATAATCGCCTTAAGGCGTGGAAAGTGGCAGGCTTTGAGTGGAAAAGTAGCTGGTATCAACACTGGTCGACGCCGACCAGTCTTTGTTGTGTCAGCAAACCAAATACACGGAGGCAGAAATCCATCACAGTGCTGCCGTTAGGATGGCAGTAAGCTGAGACAAACAAAAATTAGGGCGTGGTCAGTTATGTTAAATCAGGTCTATATGTTTTCCGAGTTGGCGCCGGCCGACACCGATGTTCTCACAGAACACTGTACAACCCGTAGTTTTCCTGCACATTCTATCCTCATTAACGAGGGCGATCAGACTGATTCACTGTATGTCATCATGGATGGCGAAGTGAAGGTCTATGCCAGTGATGAAAGCGGTAAAGAGGTGATTTTGAATATCCTTGGGCCAGGTAAATATTTTGGTGAGCTGGCCTTGGTCGATGATGCACCGCGTTCTGCTTCGGTGATGACATTGGCGCCGACACGGGTGATGATCATTTCCAAAAGCAATTTCAAAAAATGTCTGGCTGAAAACCCAGACATGTCATTTAATCTTATTCGCAGCTTAACTAAGCAAGTCCGTTCGTTAACCGATAGTGTGAAAAGTTTAGCTTTGATGGATGTCTATGGTCGGGTTGCGCATACATTATTGGAGCTTTCCAAGGAAAAAGACGGCAAGCAAGTCATCGAGCAAAAGCTTACCCACCAAGATATTGCGAATATGGTTGGCGCATCACGTGAAATGGTGAGCCGGATCTTAAAAGATTTATCCACCGGTGGTTATATCTCGGTGGACAAGAAGAGCATTACGATTAAAGAAAAACTGCCTGCTGGTTGGTGATGTTCCCTTTTCCTGTTGTCGCAGGGCCAGTTTTTCTCCTGTCATTACGAGGGCGTGTCTCTCTTCGTGTCATTGCGAACTGGCGTAGCCAGTGAAGCAATCTCCCTGAGTTAGCAGAGCGTTGAAAAAGTGCAGTGCAGATGCGGGAGATTGCCGCGTCCTTGCCTCTCACTTTATTCAAAACAAAGTCCATTTACGTGTCCTCACCGGCAGAGGGAGAAACAACACTGTTTTTGTGCTCAGCGTTAAACGAATGGCTGTGCTCGTTGTGGGAGATGGCCGTGATATTGTTTCAGGCATAAAAAAACCCAGGTTTCCCTGGGTTTTTTGTTTATCACGAAATGTGATTATTGACGGATACTTGGGCCAACAATCGGAATTCCGTTACTCATATAGCTGTGGAAGTATTCCAAAGCGATATATTTAGGATGTTGCTCTTTCTTCCATTTCTTACCTTTATCTAAAGGCCGTGCGCGAATGTTTTTATTACAGCCGCTGTAACGACGGTGTAAGGTACCTAAGCCGGCCAATTCAGATTTACCGCTGGCTTGCCATTTCTTACGATACACAGGGAAAGAGTTAACGTGACCTAAAGCAGGACTTAATACTTCAGTCCGTGCATTCATACCCGCATTGTACATGTGGCAATCAGCACAGGAGAAGTTAAGCTGTCCACGCTTACCATAGAAGAATTGCTTACCTTCGTCGTAGATGCTCAGTGCACGTTTGTCATTAGGAATAACAACGTTCAATTTTTTTCCACGTGAAGTGTAGGTCATATAAGATGAAATGGCGGCAATGTTACCTTTTTTGCGGCCAATCTTGGCTTTCTTAAAGTCCACACCGTTCTTCTTCAAGCAAGCACGAATGTCGCCTTCTAAAGTGTGTACTTTGCCGGTTTTCTTATTGAACCAAGGGTAGTTTTGGCGAATACCAATACCACCGTTCTTAAAGCATTTACCCACGTTGTATTTTTCGAAAAGCTCTTGGCCAATTTCAATGGCTGGCTCATAAGGAGGGAATTCTTCCATTGCTTCCCATTCAATACGACGTTGCTTATCAATACCATAAATACCGTTTGCGAATTCATTCAGTGGTACACCAGGGAATTTTTTAAAGTAATAATCCCGGAACTGTTTGAGATCGCTTTTTGGTGAAGCCATGGAGAGGGCTGGCGCTAGGCCAATCATCGCCACAACCGCAGTCAAAATGAGTTTCTTCATTGCGTCACTCCTAATGATGAAAGACATAGGTTTAACTATAGTCGTTATTTAACTTTTGTGGACTGAGAATCCTTATTTCCCTTGTTATCGACCCAGCTGAGGGTGATACCATCGCCGGACTTGGCGCCCGCGATGC
>CAZPAE010000212.1:0-5396 GCA_964584455.1 uncultured Thioalkalispiraceae bacterium | reverse complement strand
ATTAACGAGGTGAATGAGGCACGTGATCTCGATCAAGCTCTGGCGATCATTGTGCAGCGGGTTCGCGAAGCTGTTAAAGCGGACGTATGTTCTATTTATCTCACCGATGAAGTCTTACAGCAACATGTGCTAATGGCCACCGAAGGTTTAGCACCGGATTCTATTGGTAAAGTTCGTTTAGGGTTTGATCAAGGGATAGTGAGTATGGTGGCGAGTCGTGCTGAGCCGGTGAGCTTAGACAATGCACCTGACCATCCACGTTATCGTTACTTTCCGGAAACGGCAGAAGAACAATTTTTTGGCTTTCTTGGTGTACCCATCATCCATCATCGCAAAGTATTAGGGGTGTTAGTGGTACAACAGGTCAAAGCGAAGCGGTTTGATGAAGGACAAGAAACCTTTTTGATCACCATTGCCGCGCAACTGGCTGGTGCCATGGCCCATGCGGAAATCAGTGGTGAGATTGAAAAGTTATTAAGCCAACATGAATCCACCGATACACGGCCATTACATGGCTTACCCGGTGCACCGGGAGTGGCCATGGGTACCGCCGTTGCCATTTATCCCACAACCGAATTAGAAAAAATCCCTGATCGCGCTAGCCAAGATATGGATGCGGAGATTGAGGCATTTCATGATGCACTCAATGCCGTGAAGCGGGATATCTCACGTTTATCTAAACGTTTACAAGATGTGTTGCCGCGAGAAGAGCATGCTTTATTCGATGCTTATTTATTAATGCTAGATAGTCATTCCTTACGGGGTGTCACGGCAGCCCGCATTATGGATGGGAACTGGGCACCGGGTGCGTTACGGCGAACCATCGATGAGCAGATCGAAACCTTTGCCGCTATGGATGATCCTTATATGCGTGAGCGGGCAGAAGATTTACGCGAATTAGCTCGGCGCATTCTGCATTACTTATTACAAGATGCCCAAAGAGACATTCAATACCCCGATAATACGATTCTTGTGGGGGATGAGTTAACGGCGGCTCAGTTAGCCGAAGTCCCGCGTGAAAAACTATATGGCGTGATCAGTGCTCGTGGCTCGCGCACCTCTCATGTGGCCATCTTGGCGCGTGCTTTAGGCATACCTGCTGTGATGGGGGTGATGGATTTACCCATTGGACGTATTGATGGCCTATTGGTGATTGGTGATGGGTATAGCGGTAGTGTTTTCATTTCACCACCACAGCAGGTTCGCAAAGAGTATCAACGTTTGGCCGAGGAAGAAGATATCCTTGCTGCCGAATTACTGAATTTACGTGATGATCCATCGATTACCGAAGATGGTAAGCATATCCCTTTGTACGCTAACACGGGTTTGTTATCCGATATCTCACCTTCTATTAATAGTGGTGCCGATGGTATTGGACTCTATCGTACTGAGTTTCCGTTTATGGCTCGGCAGCGTTTTCCCGGTGAAGAGGAGCAACTGCGCATTTATCGCCAAGCGTTAATGTCGTTTGCACCACGCCCAGTGACCTTGCGTACCTTGGATGTGGGTGGTGATAAAGCTCTACCGTATTTCCCCATTGTGGAAGACAATCCATTCCTAGGTTGGCGTGGTATTCGAATTATGTTGGATCACCCAGAACTATTCTTAGTGCAAGTGCGGGCTATGCTAAGGGCAGCAGCGGATTTAGGTAATTTACAAATCTTACTGCCCATGATCAGTCAGCTCAGTGAATTAGATGAGTCCTTGGTCTTGATTGAGCGTGCTCATAATGAATTGCTTGAAGAAGGCCAAACGGTAAACATGCCCAATATCGGCGTGATGATTGAAGTGCCATCGGCAGTATATCAGGCTAAACAACTGGCCAAACGTGCCGATTTCTTATCTATCGGTACCAACGATTTAACCCAGTATTTATTGGCGGTGGATCGCAATAATGCCCATGTAGCCAGTTTGTATGATGCACTACACCCGGCAGTAATCGAAGCAGTACACAATACAATAATAGCGGGCCATGAAATGGGTAAGCCGGTGAGTGTGTGTGGTGAAATGGCAGGTGATCCTGCTGCCGTGGTATTACTGGTGGGGATGGGCATCGATAGCCTGAGTATGAGTACTTCCAGCTTAAACCGGGTAAAGTGGGTAATCCGTAATTTATCCACAGAACGTGCTAAACAATACCTTGACGAAGCGAAAAATATGCATGATGCTGCTTCTATTCGAGAGTTCTTGTATAAAAAACTAGAAAACGCCGGTATGGGCGGATTAGTAAGGGCAGGGCGATAATGGTGCAACAGCAAGCAAGTATTCATCTTGTGGATCATAAATTGACGATCAAAGAACTTATCACTGACCTGGTTGATGATGCCCGGCTCGATAAAACCATTGCCGATGATTTCCTGATTCCAGCACGCAGTGGCAGCTTAGAAATCCACCCCATGGTGATCATGTCACAACAAGAATGGGTCGATCAGCAAAACCCGAAAAAGAAACTCACATTAGAAGTATTAACACAATGGTTAGCCGATAAATCGGGTTTACCTTATGTACGTGTGGACCCATTAAAAGTAGATGTGACCTCTGTGACAGCGGTGATGTCTGCAGCCTATGCCAATCGATTTAAAATTCTACCCATTGAAGTTAACGAGCATACTGTGACCATTGCCACCGCCGAGCCTTATGTGCGTAGCTGGGAAAATGAACTGCAACATGTGACGGGCTTGAATATTGAAAGAGTGGTAGCCAACCCGGTTGATATCTCACGTTACTTAAATGAGTTCTATAGCGTTAGCCATTCTATTCGTACTGCCACAACAGAGAATGAAGATGATATCCCAGGGGTGACCAACTTTGAGCAACTCATTGAGTTGGGCAAAAGCGGTCGATTAGATACCAATGATCAATCCGTGGTACACATTGTTGATTGGTTATTACAGTATGCTTTTGATCAGCGAGCCAGTGATATTCACCTAGAACCCCGGCGTGATATGAGTAACATTCGTTTTCGGATTGATGGGGTGATGCACACGGTGTATCAAATGCCAACTCCGGTGATGACCGTGGTGATTGCGCGTATTAAAGTATTAGGCCGCATGGACGTAGTAGAAAAACGTCGTCCGCAAGATGGTCGGATAAAAAGTAAAACGCCGGATGGTAACGAGATCGAGTTACGCTTATCCAGTATGCCTACCGCCTTCGGCGAAAAAATGGTAATGCGGATCTTCAGCCCCGATGTGTTAGTGAAAGATTTTGCCGGGCTTGGGTTTAGTGAAAAAGATGCGACTGACTGGAGTCGCATGATTACCCAGCCACATGGCATTGTTTTAGTGACTGGCCCTACTGGTTCAGGGAAAACCACCACACTTTATTCTACGCTAAAACAATTGGCTAAACCGGAAGTCAATGTGTGTACAGTAGAGGATCCCATTGAGATGGTGATTCCTGAGTTTAACCAAATGCAAGTACAGCATAATATTGATGTGACCTTTGCTACTGGGATTCGTACTTTATTACGACAAGATCCAGATATTATTATGGTGGGTGAGATTCGTGATAAAGAAACCGCCGAAATGGCAACCCAAGCAGCACTGACTGGGCATTTAGTCTTATCTACGTTACACACGAATGATGCATCGTCAGCGATTCCACGCTTACGGGAAATTGGTATTCCTGCCTATCTTATTAACGCCACGGTGATTGGTGTGATGGCACAGCGTTTAGTGCGTACTTTGTGCCCTCATTGTAAAGAGCCCACTGAGTTAGATGAAGTGATGTGGAAAACCTTAACTCACCCATGGAAACTATCCGGTAAAGGTACATTTTATAAACCCGTAGGCTGTGATGAATGTCGACACACCGGATTTTTAGGCCGGGTAGGGATCTATGAAATGCTGATCTTAGATCAAGACATGCGTAATCAGATTACCGCAGAAAGTGACGCCAAAGATGTTCGCCGTAAAGCAATGAAGCAGGGGATGACCATGATGCGTATCTCCGGCGCACGCAAAGTGGCTATGGGTTGGACCACCATGGAAGAAGTATTGAAAGTTGTCCCGCCAGAAGAAGAATTGTAATTTAGTACTTTCTTTTTTTCCTGTCATTGCGACGCCGGCAATGATCTCAAACGTACCCTGTCATTGCGACGCCGGTAATGATCTCAAACGTACCCTGTCATTGCGACGCCGATAATGATCTCAAACATACCCTGTCATTGCGAGGAGTGAAACGACGCGGCAATCTCCAAGGGGCAAACGTTATTTTTTATGCTCTGCTCACTTAGGGAGATTGCTTCACTTCGTTCGCAATGACGAGGAAAAAATGATGTCATTGCGAGGAACGTAGTGACGAAGCAATCTCCATGAGATAGTACTTATTAGATGAAGAGACTATTATTGCATTAAATATATTTGCGGATGACATCCAGCAATTCACCAGGCTCAAACGGCTGCAAAATATAATCGGTCACCCCAAGCGACAAAGCGTAATCAATCTTCTCAGATTGGAAATAACTCATTAACATAATAATCGGTGTTTCTTGCCAATGCCCGGCTTGTTCAAAGGCATGGATAATGGGCGGATGTTCCTCGATTAGCCAGCGGTTATCCATAAAAATGAGATCCGGTGCACCATGCGCTTGAATATGCGCGGCGGCATCGGCTTGCTCGGTAATGGCAACAATATCGAAGCCTTCACGGTGTAACAGCATGTGTAACAAACTGGCAATATACTCATCGTGTTCGAACAGAACAATTTGACGACGAGTTTCGGTGGCCTGACTGGGGTGATCGCATGTGCTTATATCGGGCGCATGCATGTGCTTATTCTCCTCAAAATGTAATATGTTTTGCTTTGTGAGTAGTGTCGGCTCTTATTTCTACCGGCTTTAACGCACCGCTCACTTATTATTTAAGAGCGTGATCTTCCCCACAAAGTTCAATCGATTATTGAATAAAAGCGATTTTCCCCGCATGATAGCCACATGGATACCTTAACGCATGCACTTAGCGGGATGTTAGTGACCCGTGCCAGTCGACCCAAACAAGACGTACTTCCCCTCTGGTTAGCAAGCCTGGCCGGTTTTTTAGTCGCCGCTTTTCCGGATATTGATTTTATTAGCCGCTACTTTGGGATTACTGCCTTCATGACTTACCATCGAAGTGTGACCCATTCGATCCTGCTTTTGCCGGTTTGGGCAGGGTTGTTAGCCGTGGTTTTGCACTGGCTAACTGCACGGCGTTATAGTTGGCAAATCTTTTTTCCATTATGTGCGCTAAGTCTCGCGATTCATTTATTCGGGGATGTGATTACCGCCTATGGCACCAAGGTCCTAGCGCCTTTTTCTGATTATCGATTGGCGTTGCCCACCACCTTCATTATTGATATTTATTTTACTGGAATTCTTCTGCTGGGCCTGGTGCTGCGTTTTGTGTTTCGCCAAC
>CAZPAE010000211.1:0-5464 GCA_964584455.1 uncultured Thioalkalispiraceae bacterium | reverse complement strand
TTTGTATTGGTCCAGTTCTCTTGGTACAGAAAACGAATATTTGCCGAGGCTCTGAGGAATGAGATAGAGTTGATTCGGGCGGACATACCTATCCAAGTCTCCAAGATATATACATGGCCTTCCCTGTAGCTCTGATAACTCTGCACCCCCCTGTTTAGCTCTCTCGTTGAGCACCTGGTAAACAAGGTTGCTTACCGGCTCGTGATTTTCAGCACAATGTAACAGATGATCTACAACCAGGTGAGTCTCAGCCGTTGTACTGATCGATAAGGACTTTAAGAGGTCAGTATTTAGTCTCTGTGTATTCTTAAAATCTAGTATATTTGCCTGTGATTCAAAAGCCTGATATCTAAACGGTGCATAAATCTCCTCCGGCATATACCAATCTTGCATATCGCCATCTACAGGCAGACAACTATTGGATTTCAGTCGACTTATCTCGACACTGAGTTCTCGATTATTCCCATCCTCTTCAAAGATTTCGCAGAGCCTGTAGAATGCTAATTCACTGGCTTTCCTAGCCTTGGTATCCGGGGGATAAGACTCTGCTACTGTCAACATCCTATCAACCAAGTGGCGCGCAATCGGTGAATCCAGCAGTCCCAGATTTTCAATAAATGCCCGGACGGATCTTTCGGAGGGTAACCTATTCTCGTCTACCCATAACGATTGGTAGTCCCCCAGGAGTTCCGACAAGTCATCCGAGTAGTAATAGAGCTGACTTGCCTTCTGCCAGCTACCATCTCTGGCGGGTACCAGCGGGGTCTCTTCCAGAAGCGATCGTATTTCGTCGTTATCCAGCAGGCCTGCGTGATCTGCTAGTGATAAAATAAGACGTTTGTAGGCATCGAGGTCCTCAGGTCCGCCATCTCCAAAAAACAGGGGAACTACCGTTCTGACGTACGCATCAATCGTCTGACGTTTAACCCTTAATTTCTGTTCAATAAATGTCTTTGCACCTATAGACAGGCATGACTGATCCAGTAGTTCTGCCTGTCCGGTTGGATCCTCAAAGTTCCCAGGTAACAAGACATGTTCTAAAGAAGATATGCCGTTACCCGTCTTCCAGATTGCCAAACCTCTCAACGTTTCATAGGCATCCTCGTCATCTTCATCATCAATTTCATCAAGACGGCCAAGTAGTGTATAGAATGTGCGCAGTGTTTCTTGACCACCCGCAAGCACCTCATTAACCTCTACCTCGCCATCATCAAGGTGCGCTTCAATCTCTGCCGCAGCACAAGCCAAATCGAAAAGATCAACGAGATTGTAAAGTTTTGGATATGAAGAAAGTTTGTCACTAGCGAATGTTAAAAATGGAAACGAAGCCGCCACGTCATCTGCTGCGATTCCGGTTGGCGATCGGTAACACTCTTCGATAGCGACAATCGACGATTGTGTATCAAAAAACAATGGAAGCTTCGTTAATTCGTGTACTGCTTGCTGTACCGTGGTTGAAGGGGATTCCGTATCCGGCAATAGTCCTTCACAAATTATCCATAGTGGTTGAAAAAATGAATCTATACGATCCGTTATTGCCTTATCATCCTCTGCACTCATCGACACTAACGACACGTTGGCAATTGCAACAAAGCGATCCAGCGTTAATTCCTTGACGCCCAACTGGACAAGGGAGTTACGGTGCGGCCTAAGATCTTCGCTGATAAGCTCTCCACCGAGCTGATGGAATGCTGCAACTTCCTGCCTGGATAACGGCTTTCTGGGCATCAACAGGTCGGAGGTGGATTTATATTCCCCTTTCTCTGAATACCCAATCTCTGCACCATTCGCGACGACATGCTTGAAAGACTCCCAAAATGATTTCAGAGACTCCGGATACCTCGATTTATTATCTTGAGCAACGATCAAAGAGGCGGACAACATTTCCCATAGCTGCTCATGACCGAGCCGATCTCGTAACCCCTCCAGATTGGCAGCCAGCGCATTAGCCGCCGTACGAACCAATAACTCATTCCATGCCTGCTGGTGCTGATGGCCTTCAAAGATAATCGCCTTTCGGCTATCTTCGGGAAAGAAATCCGCGTTCAGATGGAAGGGTAATCCAGTTGACTGTCTTGTAGGCAAGAACGCATACAAAAGCCCTTCTTCCAATGACTCTGGATCGACGCGAATGGCGATAGAAACTTCAGTTTTTCTGTCCAGAGACTCAAGCTGAGGGTATCTCTCAAAGACCTGACTTGCCTGTGAAGCCGCATCAGCGCGGACAATAAACCATCGCTCTACTTCTCCACTCGGTTCGAACGAGACAATAAGTTCTGCGTCATCCCCTCTATCCAATTCCACAGACAACAGAACCTCGCCATTACGCCGAAGCTCCGCTTTTTCCAAGTGGCGGAGAAAAAGCAGACTCTGGCGTAATACATTCCGGCAATCTTCCGCAACCTGCTGGATATGCGCCCTGGTTATATGCGACACTCCAAGTGCTCGCCGACCCGGCGATTTTGGATCTGAGGCCCAGGGTAGATAGAACGATGTACCGCTATCATCCGAATCCGGCTGCCTGTAACACTTTCCTTCTTCCGGGACCAGTGTCAGCCTGATACCTGCTGAACATATCTCGGGATGGTCTGCAATCTGATAGGTAGATGAGAATCCAATACCAAAGCGGCCAATATTCTCGGAACGGGAGAGCTTTCCACCACTCCCGAAATCCGAAATCCGGTGAAAATCACAGCTGTAACCCTCGGTTTCATAGTACGGACACGGTTTCTTACCCAAATCCCCACAATAGGTGAAGGTGCCACTATTCCATACAAGCAGCCCTTCATCCTGAACATCGAAAATAATCTCCTTTGCACACGCATCATCGGCATTCTGAATAAGCTCAAGGGCCATCGTGTCGAACCCTTGCAACCCCTGCAAGTGCGAGCGAATATTTCCCAATAAATTGGAGGTGTAGTCGCTGCTTTCACCTAATGATAAGACCCGCCCCATTAAGAAGAACCTCTACGTGTTCACTCACTAAATAACATTACATATAGAACCCATATCTGACCTGCGGTCTTTCACTTTCGTCTATATATTTCATGATTTCACCAACTTTCCTTGCGCACCCCAAAGTAACCGGATATTTTCCATCGAACTGAGTATTATTCCAGTTCATCTTTGTTAGCCCGAGAATTTCCCTTGCTAGAAATATAGGAGATTCCTCTGAACTCACGACCCGAAGGTCCAATGGCTGCGGAATATACATTCCTGGGTATGTCTGGTAATACCAGACCGAACCCCTGGTATACAGGAGATGACGACTATCGCTGAGAGAAACCAAACTTCCCCGATACGGCGGATAGTTGCCCTCCCTAAACATTCTAATTTTTGAATCATGAATCGTAATAAAATCCACCGTATCAATATTCATATCACGTGCGGCATTCCTTAGTCCGTCAATTTCATCGTCCGAGTAATTGGATGATTTATGAATCACAACCCGGGCCGGATATGTGCGTAATGCAATGCGATATTCATTTAGTGCCGTTGTTAAGATCTCATAAGCCTGCTGTGAACTGAGGTGAGGAATGCGATCATTTTTCTTCATATCTATCGGCGTACCACGTAGAATTAGCCCGTTACCCAATTCATCAAAAATCTGCGCAAGGCTGGTATTCAATACCTGCCTGTCCCGACTACGATAAAATGCAATCCCTACTGCACAAGAGGACGGACGCGCAGGATCAGTTTCCAGCTTCCATGGATTAGTCGCACCAGCCTTATAATAGAGTGCCGTACAGAAATTCCATGCCTTTGTCGCATCATCTTGCTGGCCCTTTGCTTTGCCTTTTAGCGAGGTTGCGCGGATGAGCTGAAGAGGCTTACCCAAATGCATGGCCTTGGCCTTAAGTGCTCTACGAAAATTTAGCTCTTTGGGGACTTCCACGCTGACTTCCAGCTTTTCCTCTTCCTCCACTGGCTCTTCCAGTGCAACCTTTTTGTAAAGTTTCTCTGGAATAACGCAGACAACCACATCGACCACCCTGTTCTGCGCCAGAAATTTGACCTCTTCGTAATAGAGATCAACCGCCTTGCTGACCCTCTCATTGCGATCTTTAATCTTCAGAATGTCGTCTATCTCGATCTTTCTGATCTGGCGACTCAGTTCCGTATTGAACACCAGTTGGGAGTAGAACCCTTGATCTGCGGTAAATCCGCAAAAAGGCGCCTGAAGATTCGGCTGGTTTGTCTCCTCTGGCGCCTCAATTACTTTTGCGCATCTAATCAGCCATTCGTTCAATGCCTCAAGGCAAGTTGAAGAACCAACACCACCTACATTTATGGTAGTTCGTCGCGTACTCATCGATCTGTCGAACACTCCATACGCCGCGATACCTTTCCGTGGACAGATGTGGGTTCCGTCCGCAAACTGCAATCTTGGCTCTTTTAGGAATTCGTATTTCATCGTTATCCGAATAGCCTGCCCGTCTGAGGCATGTCGTCTTCTTCGCTTCGATCATGCAGCGGCAGCCACTTAGAGTCGTCGAGCGGCGGGTGACCGTCTAACGTCGCAATGCCTCCAAATGACAGGAACTTTTCACTCATTTCGTCCTGCGTGAACAAATCCTCCTCATCAATGCTTTTCAACCACATTGATAAAAATCGAAAATGATTAGAAACGGTGAGATTAATCTCCTGCCTCTTCAACCATTTAATATTGTCCTGTGCATAACCGGATCGGCGAAAACTGTCTCCATAGCTGAAAAACCAGTCAGGTGTTATCGCCACATACCAGCCATCCTCGGTTCTAAGAAATTCTACGGAGAATGCCAGATGTTTTTGGCTAAATACCTTTGAAGGATCATTCTTGTTATATTTTCTTTCGAAAACCTTTCGGGTAGACAGCCGTTTACCCTTCCAGGTTTCTTCCCTTATGTCATCCCCTGATGATCTGGGCAGGAAAACAAAAAGCCGGTCTTTATGCTTCCACACAACCTCTTCCTTATAAAGTCGGTGCTGCAGTGTAAATCTCAGAAGCGATTTAAATATCCTCTCATGATCTTCATCTATCTCGTAATATTCATTTGATCCAATCGGTTCTACCGTGCCTTTCTCAATAATGGCTCGATAGGGATTATTATCATCTTCCAAATCGTAGAATGTAATGATGTTCCCAGAACTGACTTCAAAACCTGAAGGGACTTTAATGCCTAACTCCCTACATTTATCTTGAACCGCTTTCCTTAAATTGCGTCGTGACCGTCCTTTCTTAGATGCAGTGAAGTCGGCATTCAATTGTGCGACACAAAGCTTGGAAGGGAAAAAGAGTTCAAGTAGATTGAGGTGCACATTTTCTAAGGGGTCTTCTGGCGGGTCGAAGTCCTCATCAGCCAGCCCCACATCGATACCTCTTAGATAGGCATGCATTATGTCAACAGCAGACACCAATTGCTTTGGAGATACCTTAACCGCTTGCTCCGCCAAATCACGGTAATCCATGACATCTCTGTTTGCC
>CAZPAE010000210.1:0-5464 GCA_964584455.1 uncultured Thioalkalispiraceae bacterium | reverse complement strand
TATATTCACTCATTCAAACCTATACATATATACCTTCACAATGTAACAAGTAACCAGTAGTGCTTCCAGGGTCAGGAATTTTCATTTTTAGTAGAAAACCTTAAAACCAATACTGCCTAATTGCCTCAAAGTATCACCAAAGAAGAAGCCCAAATTCTTAGTGGTCATCGACAGCATGAGCTGATTCTGAATATCGATGATGACCTCTTTTTGTATGGTGACTCCAAGGAATTAGACAGTGCGTTCACAAATTTAGTCGTGAATGCGGTGAATTACACACCGGAGAAAGGCAGTATTACCATTCGCTGGTATGAGGATGAGCAGGGCGCGCATTTTGAGGTCGCCGATAGTGGTATTGGCATTCCACCCCATCATTTGTCCCGTTTAACCGAACGTTTCTACCGAGTTGATGTGGCACGTTCCCGTGAAACCGGTGGTTCTGGTCTAGGCTTGGCGATTGTGAAACATGCCCTGGGTCGACATGAGGCCAATTTACGTATTGAAAGTGAAGTGGGGCGTGGTTCGGTTTTCAGTTGTGATTTCCCTAAACCTGCCATTGTGCATAAAAGCGATGCCCGCCAAGCCATTTGATAGTCACATTTCTGTCACAATCAGATCACAAATCTGTCATATAAATGTCGCATACTACCGCCGAAATGATATCAAGGGGAAACCTAAATGTTTAACAAAAAATTAATGACTTCAGCTGCATTCGCCATCGCGATGGCTGTTTCAGGTTCTAGCTTCGCTGCTAGTGTTGATGCTGATCTTCCTACGTACAAAAAAGCGAGTGGTGTTTCAGGTAATTTAAGTAGTGTTGGTTCAGATACCCTCGCTAACTTAATGACCCTATGGGCTGAGGAATTCAAAAAGGTTTATCCTAATGTCAACATTCAAATTCAGGCGGCAGGTTCTTCAACTGCACCTCCTGCGTTGACAGAAGGGACTTCAAATTTAGGCCCAATGAGCCGCAAAATGAAGTCAAAAGAATTAGAAGCATTTGAAAAGAAACACGGCTATAAGCCAACTGCGATTCCTGTTGCGATTGATGCCTTAGCGGTTTATGTCAACAAAGATAACCCCATCAAAGGCATGAGCATCAAGCAAGTTGACGCGATCTTTTCTTCTACCCGCAAATGTGGTTTCAACAAAGATGTGACCAAGTGGGGCGATTTAGGCTTGACCGGTTCATGGAAAAACCGTGATATCCAACTATACGGTCGTAACTCAGTATCTGGTACTTACGGTTACTTCAAAAAGAAAGCCTTATGTAAAGGTGACTACAAGAGCAACGTGAATGAACAACCTGGTTCTGCTTCTGTTGTACAGTCTGTGACAGCTTCGTTAAATGGTATTGGTTACTCCGGTATTGGTTATAAGACCTCTGGCGTAAAAGCGGTACCATTATCGAAAAAAGGCGGCAAGTTCATCGAAGCGACATCTGACAATGCCGTAGCTGGCACTTATCCTCTTGCTCGTTTCTTGTACGTTTACGTGAACAAGCATCCGAATAAAGCGTTAGCGCCACTTGACCGTGAATTCATTAAGATGGTGCTTTCTAAGGTAGGTCAAGAAGTGGTTGTGAAAGATGGCTATATTCCTATGCCAGCAAAAGTGGCTGAGAAAGCATTGGCAGCCATTAAATAAGTATAGTTAAGTTAGTATCTCTTCCATTTATGAGCCCCGTATCCCTCGATACGGGGTTTTTTTATGCCAGCTGTTATTGGAGGAGGATGACTATTTTATGACACCCTGTAAGTTAGGCATAAATGTATCAAGAAACTGTAATATTTCTGTCATATATCGCCGCTAAGCTGCTGCCATGAGCACAACGACCACCACAAACCCCGAAAAGGGGCGACAAGAACTCGTACAGTCCAGCTTTTATTTCCGTTTTCGGATGTTTTTAGACAAATTCATGCGATACGGCGTGGCGTTTGGCGGTATCAGTATTATTATTGCCATCACGCTGATTTTCCTCTATCTACTGGCTGTTGTTTTCCCCATTTTTCATAGTGCTGAGATTTCGCAAACAGCGGCTTACCGATTGGCTGAGGCCGGTAGCGGTAATACGACCTTGCACTTGGCTATCGAAGAACAGAATGAAGTGGGGTTACAAGTCACTAAGCAAGGGGGATTGCGCTTTTTTGATACACGCAATGGTGAAACTATCACCTCGGTGGCACCGAATATTCCAACTGGTGTGAATGTCACCAGTTTTGCTCAAGCCACCCCAGAGCAGAATACGGTGGCATTTGGTTTAGCCAATGGTGAGGTTTTACTTTTACAGCACCGTTATAAGGTGACATTCCCAGATGATAAGCGCTTGATTACACCGCAAGTGGTGACACCTTTAGGCGCGGACCCGCTATTAATTGATACCCAAAACGAAGCACTGGTGAAACTGGCGACCCAACGCAACGAAGAAGGCGTGACGTTTGCCGCGACCACAGCGGATAAGCGGTTAATCTTCGTTTCTTATATACAAGAAGAGTCGTTATTTGATGACGCCGAGATAGAACGCACAGATGTGGAGTTGCCCTACCCGGCGACAGAGGTCACACACTTATTAATAGATAAAGATCAGCGTGAATTGTACGTGGTGAGTCAAGGTGGCCATATTACATTTTTTGATATTCAAGATAAGGCTGAACCCAAGCTGATGCAGCATCTCACGGTGACGGATAATGGTGCTGAGATCTCGGCCATTGAATCGTTAACCGGTGGTATTTCCTTGATTGTGGGCACAGATAAAGGTGAGTTAGCGCAGTGGTCTTTATTGCGTGGTGAAAACAATCAGGAACAATTGGTTAAGTTTCGTGAATTTGAATCGCATGATGCGGCTATTACCCAGATTGTGCCAGAGTTTAGTCGTAAAGCTTTTGTCGCATTAGATGAAAAAGGCACCTTAGGCATTTATCACACCACCGCGGAACGAACTGTATTAAAACAAGCTGTTATTCAGCAAGCCTTCGCCAACATGGCCATGTCACCTCGTGCCAATGGCATGGTGTTATTAGGCGAAGATGGACAGGCTAGTTTATGGGACATTGATAACGAGCATCCGGAAATTTCATTCTCTTCGCTATGGGGTAAAGTCTGGTATGAAAGTTATCCTGAGCCAGATTATATTTGGCAGTCTTCATCGGCCAGTAATGACTTTGAACCGAAATTTTCTTTGGTCCCCATTTCTTTTGGTACGTTAAAGGCGGCTTTCTATGCCATGATCGTGGCCGTGCCATTGGCCATTATGGGCGCGATTTTTACTGCCCAATTTATGTCGCCTAACATGCGTCGTGTGGTGAAGCCATCTATTGAAATTATGGAAGCCTTGCCCACGGTGATCTTGGGTTTCTTGGCTGGGTTATGGTTAGCGCCATTCGTGGAGGATAGCTTACCGGGTATCTTGTTGATGCTGTTTTTGATGCCCATGAGTATTTTGCTGGCGGCTTATCTTTGGCAGCTTATGCCACCACAAGTCCGTTTCTTGATTCCAGATGGTTGGGAAGGGGCGCTGTTAATCCCTGCGGTGGTATTTGTGGGGTGGTTTTCTTTTGCCTTAAGTCCGCATATCGAACTGTGGTTGTTCGATGGCAATATGCCGCAGTGGTTAAGTACCGAGCTGGGTATTGGTTATGACCAGCGTAACTCCATTGTCGTTGGTTTAGCTATGGGCTTTGCGGTGATTCCGACCATTTTCTCCATTGCTGAAGATGCCTTATTTGCAGTACCAAAACATTTAGTCAATGGTTCGTTAGCCTTAGGCGCAACACCTTGGCAAACCTTGGTGCGTGTTGTGTTGTTAACGGCTAGCCCCGGTATCTTTTCTGCAGTGATGATTGGTTTAGGTCGTGCGGTGGGTGAAACCATGATTGTACTAATGGCCACCGGCAATACACCGGTGATGGATTTCAGTATCTTCCAAGGCATGCGTACCTTGTCGGCCAATATTGCGGTGGAGATGCCCGAGTCTGAAGTGGACAGTACCCACTATCGAGTCTTATTCCTGGCAGCACTAGTGCTGTTTGCGTTCACTTTCTTGTTCAACACCTTGGCTGAGATCGTTCGTCAACGTTTACGCCGCAAATATAGTTCATTGTGAGAAAGATATTATGCAATTAAAACAATGGTTCAAAAGCGGTACTCCCTGGATTTGGATGAATGCAGCAGCGGTGAGTGCGAGCTTAATCATGGTATTCGGGCTATTAGGCTTGATCATGGTTCGCGGCTTAGGGTTTTTCTGGCCTGCTGATGTGGTTGAAATGCAATACATGGATCGCGGTGAGCAAGTGAAGCTTATCGGTGAAGTGTGGGGCGAAGAAGATGTCAGTCGCGAGACGTTAATTGACACAGGTATTGAATTAAAATCTGATGATCCATTTATTGCGCGGCAAACGCTGAAAGTCGGTAACCGTGATGTGTATGGTGCCGATTTTAGATTAGTGATTGCACCTAATGTGGTGCAGCGCTCGACACCAGAAAACGTATTAGTGGTAGTGCGACGTGAATGGGGTAATTTTTACGGTTACTTAAAAACCGTTAAGCAAGAAGGCCAGGTGATTGAATCCCATCCCGATAAAGTGTGGCCGGTATTCCAGGAACATATGGAACGCGCGCTGGATATACATGAACAAATCAAAGAGATCGAAAAAGGCGAAATCGGTGAAATCAATTATGGTATTGAAAAGCTGCGTTTAAAAGAGCGCAGCTATGAACTGAATAATGATCTCACACCAGAGCATAAAGCTGAATTGGCTGAAGCACGTGCTGTATTAGATGCCAAGTATGAAAAGTTGCAAGCGCGTTTAAACGGTTTTTATAAACAAATCGAACGCGATACCTTTACCGCAGAAATTCAAAGCGGCCAGGTGGTTGAAATACCGTTTTCTAAGGTGGTCAAAGCGTACATGCCCAATAGTATGTCGGTGTTTAGCAAACTATCGATGTATCTAGGTAATGTTTGGGAGTTTGTGAGTGACGAGCCGCGTGAGGCGAATACCGAGGGTGGTGTTTTTCCTGCTATCTTTGGTACGGTGATGATGGTGATTATCATGGCGGTATTGGTTACTCCACTAGGTGTTATCGCCGCGGTTTATTTACGTGAATATGCCAAACAAGGTCCATTGACTCGGACCATTCGTATTGCGGTGAATAACTTGGCGGGTGTGCCATCCATTGTTTATGGTGTGTTTGGCTTAGGCTTTTTCGTTTACTTCCTGGGCGGTAACATTGACCAATTGTTCTTCCCCGAAGCTTTACCTGCGCCTACCTTTGGTACGCCAGGGATTATGTGGTCTTCACTGACCTTAGCCATTTTAACCTTACCGGTCGTCATTGTGGCTACGGAAGAAGGCTTGGCGCGTATTCCGCGTAGTATTCGTGAGGGGAGCTTGGCGCTAGGGGCAACCAAGATTGAGACGCTTTGGCGCACCGTGATTCCCATGTCCAGTCCAGCGATTATGAC
>CAZPAE010000209.1:0-5465 GCA_964584455.1 uncultured Thioalkalispiraceae bacterium | reverse complement strand
GTCGTTCGCAGGACCGGTTTGTCCAGGGAGACTTTGCGCTACTACGAACGCATGGGACTGCTCGAACCTCGGCGCAGTGCCGGTAACGGCTATCGTCTCTTTGACGAGAATGATCTTGAACGCCTCGAGTTCATTTCTCGTACCAAGAGAGCCGGCTTCAAGATCCGGCAAATCCGTGAGTTGCTCGAACTGAAGCAACGCACGAACCCGACCTGCGAACTGGGACTCGAAATGTCGCTCGAACAGATTCGGCGCGTCGATGAACAAATCGAGTCGCTCAGCGAAGTCCGCGCCATTCTCGTCGACTTTGCGCAGCAGTGTGAGAAGGAAGGTCCCGACGCCCCCTGCAGCCTGTCGTTCAACAGGGCCCCAGTGTTGTTTGAGGATGGATTCTTCGGCCGCTGCTGAGGCGATGTCGGTTCGCTCGTATAAATTGCCGTGTGCCGGAGACATCATTCAGCCGGCGCAACACGACAACTCGCGAACGTCCTTGAAGAATGCCTGAGCGCAAAGCTTGAGGCCTTCAACCATCGTCAAATAAGGGAACAGTTGGTCGGACAGATCCTTTATCGTCATTTGATTGCGAATCGCCAGCGCAGCGCTCTGAATCATCTCCCCGGCGCTCGGCGCCAGTATCTGTGCACCGAGCAATCGACCCGACGCATCATCGGCGACGAGCTTGACGAAGCCATCCGTCTCGAAGTTGGCCAATGCCCTGGGTACGTTGGCGAGATCCAGCGTCCGGCTGTCGGTCCGGGTGCCCTGCTTTCGTGCCGAGGACTCCGTCAGGCCGAAGGTCGCGACCTGTGGATCGGTAAACGTCACCGCAGGCATGGTCGCAAGGTCGAGTTCGGCCGACCCGCCGGTCATGTTGATCGCCGCGCGGGTACCGGCGGCCGCGGCTACGTAGACGTACTGCGGTAAAGCCGTGCAGTCCCCGGCCGCATAAATCGACGGCACCGATGTCCGCAATCGTGCGTCCACGATAATGGCGCCATGCGAATTGGTCTTTACACCGATGCCGTTCAGATTGAGATCGCCTGTGTTGGCGCTGCGACCGGCAGCGACGAGCAGTGCGTCGCTATCGAGGAGATCGCCGTTGATTGCGACACGAAAGCGACGGCCGTCGTGCTCAACAGAGATGGGCACCGTGCCGGTAATCACTCGAATACCTTCGCGGCCGAACGCTTCCGTGAGACCGCGCCCGAGCGCCGGGTCTTCGCGTGACAGCAAACGGGTTCGGGCGAGAATCGTTACTTCGGCGCCGAGCCGTCGCCAGGCCTGTGCGAGTTCGACGGCAACGACGGACGAACCGATGACGACAAGGTGATCTGGTACGCTGTCGGCTTGCAGCGCTTCCGTCGACGACCAGAAGGGTGTCTCCGCAAGCCCTGGAATATCCGGAGCTGCAGCAGAAGCACCGGTGGCCAGCAGAATCCGGTCGGCGTTAATAACTTTCTTCGCACCGTCCGTCAGGACCACCTCAATTCGGTTCGCCGACAGGAGCGTGGCCGAGCCGTAAACGAGGTTGATTGAGTCGCGACGTGCAAGAATGTCCTCGTACTTGGTTTTGCGCAGCTCGTCGACGCGCCGTTGTTGCTGGGCAAGCAACATATGTCGATCGATGACGGGCTCGCGGTCCGGGAGGCCGTCGAACGGATTGGCACGCTGATGTTGCGCCAGCTCTGCGCTTCGTATCATGATTTTCGACGGCACACAGCCTACATTTACGCACGTGCCGCCAATCTGCCTGCTGCGCTCGATCAAAGTCACCCTACGCCCTTCGTCCGCGAGCCCCGTCGCCGCGGCGAACGCGGCGGAACCCGAACCTATGATCGCGATGTCAGGGTTGAAATCGCTGTCAGAGCGGCAGCATGTGTGTTCATCCACGTTTGTGCTCCTGGATCAAAGGCAGCGGCTGGCAGGTTATTGCCGGGCCGGTGCCGCCGGATAGCCTACATTCGTTGATGCAGCGGCGATGCTGTCAACCGTCGTTGATTCATCGTCGTAGATGACTGTTGCTGTCTTGTTATCGAAGTCTACGACCACCTCTTTGACGCCATCGACTTTCTCGATCGCCTTGCGCACAGTGACGGGGCACAGCGCGCAGTGCATTTTTTCGACGTTCAGTACGACGCTGCGCTCCTCGGCATTGGTAAGCGTGGAAATCAGTGTCAGCAGCACGACAGACATTGCCAAAAGTATTCGCTTCATTGCGTTTCTCCTATAAGAAATAAGGCAGCAGATAAGTCACCCCGAGCGCCAGAGCGACAAGACCGGTGGCGACCCAGAGTGCGACTTTCACGACCCTGTCGGCCGTGGCAGTCGCACAGTATCCATCGACGTCACAGGCTCGACGCGGTTTCCAGTAGACGTACCAGAAGCCGCCCGCGAGAAACGCCACCGTAGCTGTGACGAAGTAGGGCTGATACGGCGCCAGCGCAGTCAGTCTGCCCATCCAGGCACCGCCGACGCCGAGCGTGACGAGCAATAGTGGCGCGATGCAGCACGTTGATGCGAGGACACCGCCGAGAACGCTGCCGGCAGCCAGAAATTTCTGCCGGCCGGCCGCAATTGCCGAAGCAGGCGTTCCATTCGTCGATGCAGCGTTTCGATTGGTTTCGTTCATGATTCAGGCCTGATGTAGTTGAAGAGCCGACGACGCGGCATCGGATTCCGCCTCAAAAATGACCGAGCCGAACTGGTGCCGGTTCTTGGATATCCCCGCACTGAATGCGTCCTGCAGTGTTAATACCACTCCCCCAGCGTCTCGCTCACGCCAGGGAGTTACTTCGTCGGCGCACAGGAAATGGACGTGGTGACAGAATGACGAGACGACGTTGTCTTCCCAGTTTTTGTCGGTCGGCAAATTGAACGAGACATAGAGTTCGTCATCGATTGGCGTTTCGCGCATGACGGCGTCAGGCGTGACTGTCAAATGAACCGGTCTTTGTGCCAAGCCGGTTGCTGCTTCGACTCGCACTTCGGCGCTCAAGAGTTCTGGAAGAAATAACGTATCCCACGCGCACCAGGCGAATCGTGCCTGACCGGCGATCGATAATCTGTAGCCCATTTCGGGCCGAGCCAGCCCCCAGAAACCGATGATGTTGGAATCGTCGTCGCGAAACACGCCGGGCCAGTGATTGAGCAAGTAACGCACGTGCGCCTCGGCTTCACCGGACGCGATCGCGATTTTGCCTGGATTGACCGGCGCATCGCCGACAAGCAGGCGATAAATGCTCAGGGCGATGCGCGCGTCGGTCGTATCAAGCTGCGGAAACAGTGTCGTCAGCCGACGGCTGATCGATTGGGCATTCATTACGTTTCCCACACAGAATAGGACGCAGTCCAAGTTTCCAGGTTGGCGATGCCGGTGACGGGCAGATGCCGTGCGCCCAGCACTGTCGCATCATCGAACACGATTGCGCCGGACAGTGCCCAGAGTTTCGGATGCGTCCTGCCGTCGGGCGTGACGGCGGGGTCGTCGCTGATTGGGGTATAAATGCCGATGATCTGAAACTCGTGACGTTGGCCGTCCAGCTCGATGAAGCCGTGGAAATGGGCGGGATGAAAGTCGTCGCGCTTCTGGTCTTCGTACAGATCCCAACCGATCCGGCCCTCGAGCCTGCCCGTTGCCCGGCCGTTACCGGTTGCCGAGGTAGGTCTCGAAGAACGCCGGTCGGTCCCGAAACCAGCGACGCTCGGACTGCTGGTACACCAGTTCCAGTGCCAGCACCGGAACGGGAGCAGCCGAGTGTGACGTGCGGGGAAGGCCCGCGAGCAGCGCGCCAACCACGATGAACCAGCTCAGAAATACAATCCGGACCATGCCGATCTCCTTGCAATTATTGCCTTGAAGCCCGAGTATCAACCCTGTAGTGACTATAGAGTCAAGGGCCTACTATGAAGAATTCCGGCGAAATGCAGATCGGCGAGCTATCGAAGCGAACCGGCGTCAAGATCGAGACCATTCGCTACTACGAGAAGAGCGGCATCATGCCGGAGCCACCGCGAAAGGCTGGCGGATTTCGGATGTACCGCGAGGAGCACCTGAATCGGTTGCGTTTTATCCGTCGCTCCCGGCAGCTCGGGTTTTCGATGGCGGACATCGAAGGGCTACTCGGGCTCGTCGACGAACGCGGTTACACTTGTGGCGAGGTACGATCGCTCACGTTGGAACATGCGGATATGGTCAAGCAAAAGATCCGCGACCTGAAGCGGCTCGAGAAAACCCTTCGTGGCATCGCCTCGCAATGCACCGGTGAGGAAGTCCCGGACTGTCCGATCATCGACGCGTTGCTCGACCCGCAAGATCAACTTGCGCTGCAGGCCTGAATCAGGCAGCGCCCTAACGCACAAAAATCATGGCGACCACCGACCTCAAACTCGACGAACCCGGATCACTGCCCAAGCCCGGTCCGATCGGGCGGCTCGTGCGGCTCGTATTCGGCGTGCTGTGTTTGTGGTACGTCGTCGGACTGATAGAGGTGTCGGACAGCATCGTAACCAGCGACGGTCACATTCCGCCTTTGGTCTGGAATGGCATTCTCATCGGCCTGATTCTGGTGAATTACGTCGTCAACATCGGGTTCTCACGCGCCTGGAAAAAGTGGCCGGCAATTGTCAGTGCAGGCGCTTTTTTGGCGATCGGTGTGTTTGGCTACCTGACGGAGGGGGCATTCGAAACACACTTACTTGGCCGGGTCATCTGGGGCTGGGAACTGTATGTATTCTCCCACCTGGGCTCGGCATTCGTCATCGCTTCTGTCATTGCTACGCCAGGCTGTGAAATGCGTTCGTTCCACGATCTGTATTCCCGACTGACCGGCGTCCCGACGAAAGAACACCATTGCCCAATTGGACCACTAAATCCTATCGATCGGTGGGAAGCTGGTCGATCACGATCTGACCGCTGAGAAAAGTACGAAGCTTCCGACGATGTCCAGCTTCGCATTTGCTGAACATGATGCAGATTTTTCACGCACAAAACTCTTTACGCAACGCGCATAGTGTCAACAGTCCGAACGGAGAGGCACCGCCGTGCCCGGTACGGCCGCTGACGAAGGCCGTTGCATCACAGGATCGCCGACGCTACTCACGCAAATCTCACGCAGTCCGACTTTTGAATGGGGCCTGCGGAGAAGAGCCACGTACAACTCCTTGACGTGTAATGAAAAATGGTGCGCCCGGCAGGACTCGAACCTGCGACACCTACCTTCGGAGTCCACCAGATCAACAGTAAGTAATTGTTTTGTTTACTACTATGTGGCAGTACGCCCGTTGCAATTGCAGCATAGTGCACATAGATGCATGACTCAGTCACGCAAATCTCACGCAATAGCTAGGAGCCTCATCGCCAAGCAGATGGCTTGTGCACTTGCACTCATCGCTAATCCCAGTCAATCAACTCTCTACTTTTCGCCGTTTCAACGTGGTCATTCTTTGTTTTGTGATCCGCACAGGCA
>CAZPAE010000208.1:0-5473 GCA_964584455.1 uncultured Thioalkalispiraceae bacterium | reverse complement strand
CTCGGGCGGGTTGGAGGTTACCGCCAATAAAACCCACGGGATTGTTAATTTCGTGAGCCACACCCGCCACGAGATTACCCAAAGCTGACATTTTTTCGCTTTGCACGATTTGCAGTTGCGCTTGTTTTTGTTCGGTAATGTCTTCTACCGAAACAAAAAACCATCTACGTTGCCTGTCTCATTTATGTCAGGTAAATAAGATGCATGTATATGACGCGTGCCACCATCTTTATAGGGGACTTGCATATCAAAAGAAATAGGTGTGCCTGCTAAGGCAGATTGGATATAGGGGGATAATTCTGCATAAGCTTCTTCACCCAATCCATCTGCTACTTTTTTACCAATAAACGCCGATTTGGAGACCCCAAACCACCGTTCATAGTTTTTATTCACAAACCGATAAGTCTCAGTATTATCTACATAGGACAGTAATAACGGTACTTCTTCAGTGATACCGTCAACATATTTTCGAGCATCATTAAGTTCTTGAGTACGTTGTTCAATGGCGATGGTGACATTATGGAAAGCGCGGGCAAGGACGCCGACTTCATCATTGGATTTGGTCGGTAAAGCAATAAGCTCCCCGGTTTGTTCATAATGCTCAATTCCGTTGGTGAGCTGGGTGAGTGGGTTGGTTAATCGCCGTGCAGCAATCACGGCTAGACCTAGCACCAAGATACTGATGGATAAGCTCAGAATTAATCCTCGGTTTTTTAGCCCGGCCACTTGCTGGTCATGAATTTTATTATCGTAAATAAACAATAAGTGATAAGGGGTAGTAATACCGAGCTCATCAAATCTTAATGAGGAATAATAGGCTATATGTTTGCTACCGTTGTTATCTGTTAGATCTTCGAATTCGGTTCCCCGTTTATTTATATTGTTAGCCATGCTGTTGGCTAATGTTGGAAATTCGTTTTGTAATTGGTGGCGTTTATTCAGATCAAAACCAAAGGTTTGTTGTTTGTCTGGATGTATTAAGTAATCACCTAGGCTATTGGCGAGATAAAAACGGGTCTCCTCATAAACGGAACTATGGACTTTTTGGGCGATTTTATTAAAGTCAGCATTGATAATAATAAATCCAAATCGTTTTCCCGTTGCTTCATTGAAAACAGGCATGGCTACTCGTATCACGGGAGTATGCGGTTGGGTGACTTTGCCATGTTCACGGTTTAATTCGATTTTGGAAAAATAAACATCGCCTTTCCCCAGTTGGTTTACTTCATTGAAATAACTGGATTGGGCTTTTTGCTGTAGTAGTTGGGGTGGGGTAGTGACAATACCACTGCGTTTTCGCTCTACCCGAACCAGTTCACGCCCTTTATCAGCAAGACCGATATAGCGTATCTGTGCGAAGTTTGGATTTGCATCTAGGGTGGCACGGAAGATAATGCTTAACCGTTTGGCCCAGATTTTTTTATCCTTTAATCGATTGTTTGTGACTGCAGCCGCAATACCCTGTATAGGTGGCGTTTGATTTAAGAACACAACATCGTTGTGAAGTCCTATGAGTTGATTACTGAGTATTGGACGAATTGCCTCGGTTTCGTGTTTTAAATCAGTAATTTCTCTTTGGGTAATGATTTTTTCCATCTCAGCCTGGTTGGTAAAGGTAATGAAGGAGGCTGTGATGAGGGTAACAATGAAAACCGCTAAGGGGATTCGAATGCTTAAGGCATATTGTGCTTTCCTTATTTTGAGATCGGGAATTGTTTGGGTGTGCAGGGGGGCACTTGTTGTTGCTATATTTTGGGTAACTGCTTGGAGTGTATGGTTTGTAATAATATCTTGCAATATGCCGATGAATGCCGTGGTGTAGGCAATGATTTTTAAAAAATGAGCAATGTTAAAATGATTGTCAAACAATGCGGTGGAACCGAATGCCATGTGTAATTGGGTGGCAATTTCTGGAAGGGTACAAATTAATAAAGCAAACGTTGCTGGCGAAGGCCTTTTTTTATACCAAACCCAGAATAAGATACTGCCAGTTAAGAAAAGGGCCAATGGTAGTACATCATAGGGGCGAGTAATCAGTGCATTGGGGTACATGGTTTGAGGTAGGGCATCACTGGTTGCCGCTTTGTGCACAATGAGATAGGCAATAGCAACAAATAGGGTGCTAATCAGGCTTATGGTTAAGATACCTTTACGTGTGCCTTTAACGGGATGTGTTTTTTCTCTGTTTGTAATCCATAGTGCAATGAGTACGCCACAGATCATGATGCCTGCATTGAATGTGCGAGATAGGGCCCAAGTAAAAGGGATAAAATCGGTATTGGGGGTGTTAGCTTCAATAATGCGTGTTGCGGCCAGTGTGTGGAAGGCATCTACTAAACCGGCACAAAATAGCGCAATGCCGATAATCGGTATGGTGACATCACGCCGTACTGAATAATGAATAAAACTGGTTAGCATGGCTAATATGGCGATGCTCACCGCAGACCATTCCAGTAATGCGTGGTGGAAGGCGCCACTTAAGGTGTGAAACAGCGCATCGGTTTTCACTGAGCCTTGTGCAACAGCACTGGCATCTAGTGTTGTGTGCCCGGAGCCAAATTCAATCCCGATTAAGTTTAATGTGATCGGTAATAAACAAATAAGACCCACAACAATTAATAGTGTTTTTTGAAAGGTTGTTTGGGTACTTTCCATTGTAGCAGTGGCCTTATTTATGCTTTATTTATAACGGCGCAGTATAAAGACGCTTTAGTGTGTTAATGGAAATGAAACAATGGTTTAAGTGAGGTTGTGGATTTGTATTGCTGTACGGTCATACCCGGCTTATACCTAGGCTAAACAACAAATTGGCATCACTATTTTTATTTTTGCCAGTCTGTTTCGGTCAAGTGATTGAATTGTAAAGAAACTTTAACATGCTTTAACAATCCCAATGTTAAAGACTCAGGCTAAACAGCCGTTATTTTATCCAAGTCATTAGTCAATCGTGGGCGGGCTATACCATGCTTGATTAGTTTGTCATATTCAGGAGAGTTTCTATGAGTCTAACAGTAAACACCAGTAGTGATGGTAAAACGGTAACGATCAGCTTACCTAGCGAATTTGATTTTCGTTCCCATAAGGAATTTCGTGAAACGCACAAGGTGGTTGACCCTAGTGTGCAGTACATTATTGATTTTTCACAGACCGAGCATATGGATAGTTCTGCCTTAGGGATGTTGCTATTGATGCGTGAAGAGTTGGGCAATGAGAAAGCCAAAGTAAAATTTATTAATTGCCGTGACTCTATTAAATCTTTATTGGAGATGGCTAGCTTCCACCAGTTATTTGATGTTGCCTGATATATGCAAGCAGCAGAACAATTAAGCCCTACCTCGGTAACGCCTGAGAAGAAAACCGCATTAGTTGTTGACGATGATGCGGTGAATCGCATGATCCTAGAAGGCATGCTTGTCGACAGTGGTTATGAGGTCACGTTGGCTGAGAATGGTCAAGAGGCCATACAACAATATGTCAATTGCCAGCCTGATGTGGTGTTGTTAGATATTCTTATGCCAGTGATGGACGGTTACCAAGCGGCAACAAGAATTAAAGAATTGGCGGGCGATGATTTTGTTCCAATTATTTTCTTAACCGCCGTTACCGACGAAGATGAGCTAGCTAAATGTGTGAAGGTGGGGGGCGATGATTTCCTAACTAAACCCTATAGCCAAGTCATTTTAATGGCCAAGGTGGAAGCATTAACACGTATGCGGCATCTTCATGCAGTAACCAAAAAACAGCGTGATAAAATCGATGAGCAAAATGAACATTTGCTTATTGAGCAACGAGTTGCAAAGCGGATTTTTTCTCGGATTATTAATAAAGGCTGTTTGGATTCGCCCATATTGAAATATGTTTTATCGCCGTTGTCTGTTTTTAATGGGGATTTATTATTAGCGGATGTTACACCCTCAGGCGGTGTGAATATCTTACTCGGTGATGCTACTGGCCACGGCTTGCCTGCCGCGATTGGGGCAGTGCCAGTATCGGACTTGTTTTATGCGCTGACCGAAAGTGGCTCTACCATTGACGAAATTGTGTTGGAGTTAAACCAAAAGCTTAAAAATATTTTACCCCCTGAATTCTTTTTCTGTGCCAGTGTATTAAATATATCTAATGATTATCGGGTCCTGACTATGTGGCACGGTGGCTTACCCGATGCATTAATTTATAGTGCGAAAGAAAAGAATTTAAAGCAAGTGATTAAATCGACTAATTTCCCTTTGGGGGTGGTGGATAATGCACAATTAAGCACACAATTACATACTGTCGAATTAGATAAAGGTGATCGCATTTATTTATATTCCGATGGTATTACCGAAGCGAAAAACTTAGAAGGCGAAGAGTTCGGTATGGACCGTTTACTCAGTTGCTTTAATGTGGGTTTACCACCGGCACATGTGTTTAATTATGTGTTTAGTCGCGTGGGTGAGTTTCGTGGTCAACATGAACAATCCGATGATGTGACGTTTGTTGAAATTAATGCCGATGCAAGTTTTGTTAAAGAACCGGAAGAGGCTTCTTATAAGCCAGCGATTATTCCTTACCCTAATGATTGGGGTACACGCATGCAGTTAGGCCCGCGTGACTTTAGAGAGACCAACCCTGTGTCATTGTTGACTAAGTTTATGACCCAGGTTGAAGGTTTAGTGGAGCATCGTAGTAATATCTATGTGATCTTATCCGAACTCTATAATAATGCGTTGGATCACGGTGTGTTGGGTTTGGATTCTTCGATCAAGGAAGGGCCAAACGGTTTTGCTGAGTTTCTAACATTACGTCAAAAGCGTTTAATGGAGCTGACCGACGGTGAAATTATTTTGAATTTAGAACACCAAGTGTCTGAGGATGGTACCGGCGAACTGGTGGTTCATGTGCAGGATAGTGGTAAAGGTTTCGATCATGCAAATTTCTCACATAAATTAGAAGAGAATAAAGGTGTATCCGGGCGCGGTATTAGTTTGGTGAGATCTTTGTGTAAAGAGGTGCGCTTTTTGTCAAAAGGTAATGGTGTGTTAGCCATTTATGAAGTCTAAGCGCAGTACGGCTAGATTGTCATAAAAGCCTGGTTAGCCGGGCTTTTTAGTTTATCGGTTAAAAAAGATTGGGGCCATCAGATGGCCCCAAAGCTTGTGTTCTCGGAGGTAAACCTGTTTTGGGTTATAAGCTATAAACCCACTCTGTGACAGCCTCAATTTCCTTGTCAGTTAAGATTTGATGCTTACCGAAAGGCGGCATAGAGCTCAGTGGATTGGTTTTCGTTGCGTCCCAAATTTGCTGATAAAGCATTTTTTTGTCGGGGTAGCGGGCTTTCATGGCGACTAAGGGCGGCCCAATGTTACCGGGCATATTCGCGCCTTCATAAGCATGGCAGGTTGTGCAGTTGCCTTTTCTGCGGTTTTCCGCCACTTTTTTACCCAGTTTTATCATATCTTCATCTGCTAACGCAGGGGTAGATAAGCCAGTCATG
>CAZPAE010000207.1:0-5492 GCA_964584455.1 uncultured Thioalkalispiraceae bacterium | reverse complement strand
CTAGTGATGGTGTTTTCGCCGGTTTTAAAGCCATGTTTCAGATCACGTCGGATGGCTTTGGTCAGTGCGGCACTATCCATGACCCGACAAAACTCTGAATCAAGCACATCATCCACCAATGAAATCGCCCGCGGTGGTTCATCGGAGGCGAGGTTAACACCAAACTTAGAATTACTTTTGCTGTTGGCGGTTTTATCGACCCGTTGTAAGCGTGATTTGTGTGTCCAACGCTCTAACACGTCATAGACTTTGCCTGCTTCGCCATGGCGTAGTCGATAAGGTGAAGTCAATGCCAGCAATAAAATACGTGCATAATCGGCAGTGATAGTGGTTTTGGTCGCAGATTGTTGTAGTTCATCGGTGATGTTGATGGAGAGGAGTTTTTGTTGTTCTGCTGCGGCATATAAGCTGTGTAACTGCGACCAGATGTTGGCTGGGTAAGGTGTATACGTTTGGTAATTGGTGAGCAAGGCTTTACTGAGCGAGACGATAGCTCGCTGGATAGTCATAGCCAGTAGTTTGCTGTCAGAGAAAATGAGGCTATGGGAAAACAAACCTTCGGCGGCAATCATGTAGCCGATGGCCATGGCATGATGAATTTCGCGTGTGGCGGCCACGATCTTTTGGTTTTTGGCCGGTAGCGGTGCATTAATCCCAACGAAATGGCGTTTCATTGAGTCAGTGACATAATGAACTGTTTCACGGGATGCTTCGAGAAAGTGAATGCGATTTTGCGGCGAGTGTTTAAGGCGATTACTGGTAACAAGCGCTTCGAACATTTGGCGAGCGGTTTCACCCACATTGCCACGGGGTAGGCTATCAAGCCATTGATCTACGGCTTTCGGACGCAGGTCAAAATCGTCCTTGTCCGGTTTGCTAAGCTCTGGAAGTGTTAAGCCTAGTGATCTTGCCATGTGTATGCTGCCCAAAAAAGTTGGTGTCTATATGTCATGTTATTCATGATTATTTATATCTTTATGTTATATTTTAACCGATTACACAGAAAGATGCTTAGTTGGCCGTTTCGCATTGTATGCTGGATTTAGCGGCATGGCCGGGTATTTCTTCAACATAGCGCGGCACCAGGTAGCCGGGTAATTGTGCCTTGAGTTGGGCCATAATGGCTAAACCATGTGATTTATCGACGGCGAAATGTTGGGCACCTGCCACTTGGTCAAATTGATGTAAGTAATAGGGCAATATACCGCAATTGAACAATGCATGGCTGAGGCGAATCAACGTTTCGGCATCATCATTCACACCGCGTAATAATACCGATTGATTCAATAGTGTGGCGCCAGTATGGCGTAGTTTGGTGAGGCTTGTTGTGACTGACTCATCGATTTCATTGGCATGATTAATATGTAACACCATGACCACCTGAAAGGGGGATTGGCTTAGCCAATTGAGTAAACGGTCATCGACGCGTTCAGGTAACACAACCGGTAACCGAGTATGAATACGTAAGGTACGAATGTGTTTAATGCTGGCAAGCTTGTCTTGCATTTGACTGAGTCGTTCATCAGTCAGACTCAAGGGATCACCGCCACTGAGAATAATTTCATGAATCTCGGGGTGCTGGCGCAAATAGGCCAGAGTGGCAGGCCAATAGCTTTGAGCTGGGTTGGCTTGGCCATAGGGAAAATGGCGTCGAAAACAATACCGGCAATGAATGGCGCAGGCAGCCGTCATCACTAATAGGGCTCGACCATGGTATTTATGCAATAAACCAGGTGAGACCATGCTGTTTAAATCACCAACCGGATCACTGAGGCCTTCGGTTAAGTGGGTGATTTCATCCCCTAAAGGTAGGATTTGGCGCAGTAAGGGGTCTTGTACATCACCGGGTTTTATCCGCTTTAAAAAGCTTTCTGTTACCCGTAATGGAAAATGTTGGGCAGCTTGTTCTGCCTTTGGCAATAGGTTGCTCGGTAACTGGAGCCGTTCTAATAGCACCGCCGGATCACGGATTATGTGGCAAAGTGCGTTTTGCCAGGCAGATGGGCGCTGCACTGTTGGCTCGGATTTCGTTATCATAGGCAATCTCGGATTAATCTCAGCATTCAAGAAGGTATTACATGGCAAGCTACAGTACAAATGAATTTCGTGGTGGATTAAAAATCATGATTGATGGGGACCCTTGCAGCATCATCGAAAATGAATTCGTCAAACCGGGGAAAGGGCAAGCTTTTAACCGGGTCAAAATACGTAATTTAAAAACCGGGCGGGTCTTGGAAAAAACCTATAAATCGGGTGAGTCAGTGGAAGCGGCTGATGTGGTGGATACCGATATGCAGTATTTATATAGTGATGGTGAAGTATGGCACTTCATGCACCCGGAGACATTTGAACAAGTTGCGGCGGATGCTAATGCCGTTGGGGAAAATGCCCAATGGCTAAAAGAACAAGATACTTGTGTTGTGACTTTATGGAATGACAATCCGATTGCTGTGACACCACCGAATCATGTGATTTTAAAAATCACCCAAACCGATCCGGGCTTACGCGGTGATACCGCCAGCGGTGGCACTAAGCCGGCAACCTGTGAAACCGGTGCGGTGGTAAAAGTCCCTTTATTTTTAGAGGAAGGGGAGTTAATCAAGGTCGATACCCGCAATGGTGAATACCAAGGACGTGCAAAAGAATAATAGGAAGCATTCGTGTCCACTGATTGGCAACCTGATGCTGCGATTGAGGTTTTACACTTAAGGGCACAGTTATTACAACGTACCCGCACTTTTTTTGCCGAACGTGAGGTGTTGGAGGTCGAAACCCCGTGTATTTCAGCGGCGGCAACGAGTGAACAACATCTCACGAGTTGGCAAGTGTTATCGCCATTACAAGCAGATAAAACCTACTATTTACATACTTCCCCTGAATTAGCCATGAAACGCTTACTGGCGGCAGGCAGTGGTGATATTTATCAACTGAGCAAAGTGTTTCGTGCCGATGAAGTCGGGCGACGACATAACCCAGAATTTAGTATGTTGGAGTGGTATCGTGTGGGTTACCACATGCAA
Organism: uncultured Thioalkalispiraceae bacterium; assembly: GCA_964584455.1. Taxonomy (GTDB): domain Bacteria; phylum Pseudomonadota; class Gammaproteobacteria; order UBA6429; family Thiohalophilaceae; genus CAZPAE01. The sequence continues at coordinate 2,472 of CAZPAE010000207.1, read as the reverse complement.
CAACTGATCGATGAGGTCTGTGTGTTCATCCGATACTTGTTAGGTGATCGCTTTTTATCACCTGCACAGCAATACACTTATCAATCGGCTTTCCAAACTTTCTTAGACATTGATCCATTAACCGCGTCTATGGCTGATCTGAAAGCAGTATTTATTCAGCATAGTGAGATGATGCCACCGTCGCTGGCGACAAAGCAGGATTGGTTAGATTTGCTGATGAGCCATCTCATCGAACCAAAGCTGGATACACAAAGGTTAGTGGTGATTACGCATTATCCTGCCCAGCAAGCCTCGTTAGCGCGTCTGAATGCGACGGATCAACGGGTGGCTGAGCGGTTTGAAGTGTTTGCCGGAGGTATGGAGTTAGCCAATGGTTTCGATGAGCTGACGGATGCCAATGAACAGCGTCAGCGCATGTATGAGGATAACCAAGCACGCCAATGTGATGAGCAAGCGGTGCCGGTTGATGAGCGGTTCTTAGCCGCCTTAGAACACGGACTACCGCAATGCAGTGGTGTGGCGCTAGGTTTTGATCGCTTAGTGATGTTGGCTGGCGATAAAAAACAGATTCGTGATGTACTCAGCTTTGGTTTTGAACGAGCTTAGTTTAAAACAACTCTACATCATCATCTTGTTCGGCTTCTTGGATTTGTTTAACAATTTGCATGGCCTCATCAACTGATTTACCACTGACTACCGCATCGAACATTAGCCGTTCGGCTTCGACGGTATATTTCGATTTGATCTTCTCTTGCAAACCACGCCAAGCATAAGGGTTATACAGTTGTTGCTGATCGGAAACTAATTCGCCAAGTACCCGCAAGCTATTAGAAACGTGCTCTAAACGCTGCGACATTTTGTCGTAGAACTGAAACGCAATGATCGCTTTTTGCATTTGGCTTGATACAGAATCACAGTTATTGATGATGGTTTCTTTTTCGGGTGAGTCGTTTAGTTGACTTGCGGCTAAACTGGTGACTTCGATACTGCCTGCCATAGAAGTAAATGAATCAACCAGTGTTCTGACTGAGTCATCGCCCTCAGTTAATGTTCCGGCAATTTGTGCCACAGCCAGGTTGAGCATCGCAACGGTTTCACGTATTTGACTCCAATCTAAATCTGGGTTGGCTGAAGTCGATGGCGATAAGGCATTTTCTTGGCTGGACATAAGCGCTCCTGGATTGAGTGCAGAATAATTAAGTATGAATCTACAGACTATAACGACCCCAGCGAAGCGGGACTTGAGGCGTTGTGAATTATGCTAATGCAGTTGGGGTAGCCCTTAACGGCTTAATTTTTGTGGCCACGCGTGTCGTGGTTGATTGTGAGGGAGATCGTTATACCAATAAACCTGGTTGCAAGTAGGGCAGAAATAACTATGTGTTTCCTGGGGTTGCTCGGACGCGATGGCCGATTCCACGGGTTGATTACAACCAATGCAGCGGCTGAACGGATTATATTGCCAATCGATACTCACAAACGCACACAGCTCCTTGATGCATTCTTCTAAGGTTTCACTACTGAGCAAAATAACCGTACCGGCAGCATGCCGATGTTCTGCCAGCTGATCATACCGAGTCAGTAACAATCGTCCTTCATGTTGGGCAGTGCGTAATAAATAATAGTGATGATGGGTTTCTGCCGCGGTTGCGATGCTGGTGTCATAACCGGCTGCTCGTAGCCAATGGCCAAGCCGGCGTAGTGTTGGATCCGTTAAAAATTTGGGTTCGTTAATGGTCACAATTGTAGCGTGAAGTATTTAATCCATAGTGCGAATGACGCCTGTGACAATACCGAGAATTTGCACATCTTGGTTTTTTAAGATGATCGGTTGCATGTCGGGATTCGCAGGTTGTAGGCGGATGCCATCGCGCTCCACATAAAACTTTTTCAATGTCACATTTTCGCCATTGATCATGGCGACAACGGTTTGGCCGTTATGCGCATATTCACGCTTCTCGATCACAATCACATCCCCTTCCTGGATGTTGTCATCGATCATGGAATGGCCGCGTACACGTAGCGCGTAGGTGTTTTTATGGACCATATTGGCAGGAACACGGACATTATCCTGCTGCTCGCAAATATCGACCGGCTCACCGGCTTGTACGTAGCCAAGCAATGGAATTTCAATTGTGGCCTCGGTAGTGTGGTCCAGTGGTTCCAGATCCGGCGTCCAAACAGGTCTTTTATTCTTGTAAATCAATGAGCTAACGTTAGACATTTATAAATCTCTTTAAGTTTTTCTCAAACATAGCTGATATATAGCCATTTTGCAAATAGGATGTTTGTCGGAACTTGTTGGCAAGACAGGCCACAAAAGGATGACAGGTCGCGCAGACAGGCTATAATCAGTCGCCTATGAAAACACAAACTCAACCTAAAACCGTTCATACCCCTGTACTCATTGTGATTGGGGTGATGGCGCTGGTGCTGGGAGTTTTAGTTTGGTTTACGATTAATTCTTCTTCT
>CAZPAE010000206.1:0-5496 GCA_964584455.1 uncultured Thioalkalispiraceae bacterium | reverse complement strand
TGTCCAGGGGCGGGGTTGTAAGCGATTTATGCGCCAAGCTTCCCGATCCATACGATTAGCGACTAGTCGATTTTTCACCGTGGCATTACTTGCGCCACCATTGCGCATTTTGATCAATAAACTAGGAATGTAGTGTGAGCTCACACGGTGTTTAAAGAGAAAACGAAGCATTAGCTCATAATCTGCAGCAGTGCCGAGGTTTAAATTGAATAAACCATATTTTTCATAGATATGTCGCCGTACAAAAAAAGTAGGGTGAGGTGGCATCCAGCCGTTATAGAAGGCGTTTCTTCTAAATTTTCCAGCCTTCCAATATCGTGTGATGGTGTCGGTATCATACCTTTCTGTATAAACAAGGTCGCCATAACATGAATCAATATTGGTATCAGTAAACGTATGAATAACTTGTTGTAGAACATCTGGTGAAGCATAGAGGTCATCAGCATTTAATATACCAATGATTTCTCCTTGAGCCATTCTTAGGCCCTTATTCATTGCATCATAAATGCCATCATCGGGCTCAGAGATATAGCGGATTTTTCCATCTAACTGTGCAACTTCAAGAATACCTTGTGTACCATCGTTTGATTGCCCATCGACGACGATATGCTCGGCATTGACATTTTGCCCAGCAACGCTGTTTATGCAGCTAGGCAAGGTTTCGACAGCATTATAGACGACAGTAATGATAGAAATTTGTGGCATAAAAGGGACATATTAGCAATGAACCTAAATGAGCTTAGCGCCTGATTATGACACTGTGATGTCGCTGATCTAAAACCTTTTAATATCAGTGTCTAATTCGGTTAATAGTGGGTCAAACCTCTATAATATATTTGTAATACATTTGTAAAAAACCATTCAAGATACCTCTTTAGAATATCTCATCTTATTTTTTTCGGGTATGGGAAGCTCCCCATAACGGTCAATAAAAGCGCAGTATACGCTTTATAAATTAATTAGGCTGTTCAAAGAAATGACCACAGAACGTACCACCGTATGGCGTGAATCGCCATTAAACTGGGCCATGCTTGCGTTAGGCTGCATTCTTTTAGGTGTCATATTTTACGATGGCATTGCCATTGTTATTCAGGCTTGGTCTAGCGAAGAGTACAGTCATGCTTATATTTTGCCTTTTATTTCACTTTTCATTATTTGGCAGAAAAAGGATATTTTACAAAAAACACAACTTACCGGGTCTTGGTTAGGGGTATTTGTTGTCCTTGTAGGTATGTTAGGGCATATATTTGGTGAATTAAGCTCGCTCTATATTGTTGTTCAATATAGTTTCTTATTAACACTATTTGGTATTGGTTTGGTGTTTGTTGGGCTAAAAGGTTTTCGTGTTATTTGGCCGGCATTTGTGTTGTTAATATTTACGATACCTTTACCACAATTTTTACAGTCTGCTCTAACATCTGAACTTCAACTTATCTCATCCAAATTGGGTGTGGCAGTTATTCGTTTATTCGATATTAGTGTATACCTAGAAGGTAATGTGATTGATTTAGGGAAAATACAATTACAAGTCGTCGAGGCATGCAGCGGACTACGGTATTTGTTCCCATTGATGGCATTGGGCTTTATTGCTGCATATCTATATAACGTTACCATATGGAAAAGAGTGGTACTATTTTTATCAACTATCCCAATCACCATTGTAATGAATAGTGCACGTATTAGTTTGGTTGGTATCACTGTGGAGTATTGGGGAAAGCAAGCAGCCGAAGGATTCTTGCATGATTTTGAAGGTTGGGTTGTTTTTATGGGCTGTACCGCATTACTTATCTTAGAGATGTGGTTGTTATTGAAAATAGGCAAAGATAAAAAGTCACTTAGTGAGGCATTTAACTTAGAATTACCTACTGCGAATAAAAATAGTGCGGCAAAGTCAAGAAAATTACCCTTGCAAACTATTCCCGCTATTATCCTATTATCATTAACTGCACTCATTGCAGTTAAATTACCGGAAAGAGAAGAGATTCAGCCTGAACGTCACAGCTTTGTAAATTTCCCTATGCAATTTGATGTATGGCAGGGACAGACATCAAAAATTGAAAAACTATATGTTGATGCACTTAAGTTTGAGGATTATGTCCTCGCTAATTACACCAACCAGAATGATCAAAAAATTAATTTTTATGTCGCTTATTATGGTTCACAGCGAAAAGGGGAATCAGCACATTCACCACGAACTTGTATTCCAGGAGGAGGTTGGCAGTTTAAGGAATTTGGGCAACGAAAAATCGAATCGATTCAGGTACAGGGTAAACCACTTGAAGTGAATCGTAGCGTTATCCAGCTAGGAGAGCAAAGGCAACTTGTCTATTACTGGTTCCAGCAGCGGGGCCGGTTTATTACTAACGAGTACTTAGTTAAATGGTTTTTGTTCTGGGATAGTTTGACCAAAAATCGGTCAGATGGGGCGCTAGTAAGATTAACGACTTATGTGGCGCCTGGTCAAACTATCGAGCAAGCTGATCAAGTATTGATAGATTTTTCGAAACTGGTTTTACCCACACTTAGTGACTATGTCCCTGATTAGGTCAGAGTGATGGTGCTCTTTCTCACATTCGTTCTTTCCATGATGCTGACAGTGGTGCTGATTCCACCATTAATGAAATCAGCTTCACGCTTTAAATTTATTGATTATCCCAATGAAAGAAAAGTACATACAGGGATGATCCCGCGAGTTGGTGGTGTTGCCATGATTATTGGTGCAGTACTGCCATTTATATTGCTTATGTCTAATTTGCATGAGTTTATCTATGTTTACGTTTCTTTATTTACGCTACTTATTTTTGGACTGGTTGATGATAGATATGTGCTTAATTATAAGTTCAAATTTTTGGGGCAAATCCTAGCAGTATTGTCGGTAGTATTCTTAGGCGGTGTGGTAATAGAAAAATTACCATTATTTAACGATATGTTGATTCCGAAATATATCGCTATACCTTTCACTATTTTTGCCCTGCTTGGGGTAACAAATGCAATCAATTTATCAGATGGTTTGGATGGACTTGCTGGTGGTCAGACAATACTAAGTTTAGGCGCTATCGCGCTGATATCCTATAAAGCAGAAAATATTATTGTGCTGATGTTGGCGCTATCGGTGATGGGGAGCATTCTAGGTTTTTTACGGTTTAATACCTATCCTGCAACAGTCTTTATGGGGGATACAGGCAGTCAGTTCTTGGGATTTACTTTAGGTGTGGCTGTTATTCTGCTAACTCAACAGGGTACTGTAGATATTAGTCCAGCCATTGTGCTTCTATTATTAGGCTTGCCGATTATAGATACGATTGCTGTGATGATATTACGAATGAGGGAAGGGCGCTCTCCCTTCAGTCCTGACAAAAAGCATGTACATCATCGGTTGTTAGGGCTGGGGTTTAAGCACCATGAAGCCGTATTAATTATCTATATTATACAGACAGTGATGGTGATCTCAGCCTACCTGTTTAGAAATGAAACTGACTGGTTTATTTTGTCATTGTATGCAGCGTATTGTGCTTTGGTTTTGTCGTCAATTTATTTTGCTGAATTTATTGGTTGGCGAACACACATCAAGCTCAAGGAAAATCAACTTACTTTACTAGAGAAGAAAATACATTGGCTGAGAGATAAAAATAGATTGTTAAATGCGCTGTTGTTATTTGCAGCGATAATACTAATATCAGAGACAATATTAGCTGTTTCATTCCTTTCTGAGCTCCCAATTGATGGCTATTACCTGGTTATTATGATGATAGCGCTACTTTCTCTCATGTATATTCTTAAGAGAAAAAACTCGATTCATTTGGTTGAGCGAATCGTCATATATACGTTTGGGGCGTTGATTAATTTTATTGTCCACAGTCACTCTAATATACCTGTCCAGTTTCAAGAATATTATGACGTTGTGTATGTGATTTTAGCTGTTGTGGTCTTTTTTGGTATTTGGTACTCACCTATTAAAAATTTTGAGCCGACACCACTAGATTTTTTGGTTATTTTTATAGCGATAGTCTCAGCTGTTCTGCCTGAGTTTCAGAATGCAAGTAAAGAGCTGGGGATTAGTATTGCACATATGATTTTACTTTTTTATGCAATCGAATTTATCGTAGAAAACGTGGGTAACAAATTAAATTATGTGCGTTATTTTGCACTAACTATGCTAAGCATGGTTATGTTGAAGGGTGTGATTGGATAGTTTTATCGTAACAAGTAATGGGGTTTGAAAAGTGAAAAATACATCGAAATTAATTAAGGGAAGTGGGCTTGCGATTGTTCTGGCTTTAACGCTAATTGCTTGTGACAGTGCTTTAGATAAAAAGGCAAAGTATTTTGAGCGTGGTAATACTTTATTTAACGAAGAGAATTATGAAAAAGCACGACTCGAATACCAAAATGTATTGCAAATTGATCCTAAAGATGCTTCGGCGCATTTTAAATTAGGTTTTATCTATGAGAAATTGAACGAGTATAAAAAAGCGGTTGGGCACTATTTGAAATCTATTGAACTTGATGAGAAGCAAGCTGATGCCATGATTCGGGTTGGGAGAATATATCTGGCGGGTGGTATTTTAGAACAAGCAACAGAAATGGCAGATAAATCGCTACAATTGTTACCTTCAAATCCCGACGCAATTGCCTTGAGAGGCGGGATACGAGCCAGAAAAGGTGATGTTTCAGCTGCTATTAAAGATGCCAAAGCTGCACTTGAAATCGATCCTAAAACACTTGATGCCATATCGTTGTTAGCGGGTGTTTATATGCGTGAACAACAGCCGCAAAAAGCAGTCGCGATACTTGAAAATGGTATGAAACAATTGGCTAATGAGCCAAGCATTCGAATTTTATTGGCATCCATATTAGCTAAGCAAGGTGAGAATGGTCGGGCGATTGAGCTGTTACAAGAAATTATTACGCTAGAGCCTAATAAGCTAGAGCATCGAGTGCAGTTAGCCAAATTTTATGATCAGAGTAATGCGGTTAACGAAGCAGAGCGAGTATTACGCGATGCGGCTAATGACTTGGCTGACGACAAACAAGCAAAATTGGCCCTGATTGATTACTTGGCAAAACGCCGTGGGTTTAATATTGCAGAGCAGGAGCTGAAGCAATTTATTGAGAAGGATAACAGCACTTATGATCTGAAATTTGGTCTGGCACGGCTTTACATTTCGAATAAGCAGAATGACAAGGCAGCTTCTGTTTATAAGAAAATAATTGGAGATGATGGTGTTGGTCAAAATGGTTTATTAGCCAGAACACAAATGGCACGCCTGCATATTTCGGAAAATGAAATCAAGCAGGCTCAGATGCTAATCGGTGAAGTGCTAAAGGAGAATCCGCAAGATAGTGATGCTTTAACTCTGCGCGGCACCATTGCTTTGTCACGCAAAGACTTGACTACGGCTATTTCTGATTTTCGTTCCGTACTGCGGAATCAACCTAATCATGCAGGTATTTTGAAACTATTAGCACAATCCCATTACCTGAATAAAGAAGCGG
>CAZPAE010000205.1:0-5498 GCA_964584455.1 uncultured Thioalkalispiraceae bacterium | reverse complement strand
TCTAGCTACGCACGCATGTGTTATTGTCACTTTGAATGACGGTGTCGTCATTTATGTTGCTGGATTAGCGAAGTCACATGCCGAAGGTATTGAACAAGCACAACAAGTCTTGGATTCAGGTGCGGCCATGCAGAAGTTGAATGAGTTGGCAACACTGACCAGTCGTTTTTAATGTGCGTTGAGTCGTAGCGATGACAGAGATACCCGATATTCTAGCGAAAATAGTTGCGCGTAAACGCGAAGAAATTGCCACGCGTAGTGCGGCATGCTCTTTAGATGAGATCATTAAGCGTGCTAAAGCACAAACGTCGACCCGTGGTTTTGTACAGGCTATTAACAATAAAATCACCCAAGGCCAAGCAGCAGTCATTGCAGAAATTAAAAAGGCATCCCCTAGCAAAGGTGTCATGCGGCCAAACTTTATCCCAGCACAAATTGCACAATCCTATGCGGCTGCCAATGCTGCTTGTTTATCGGTGTTAACCGATGTGGATTTTTTTCAAGGGTCCGATGAGTATTTACAACAAGCGCGCGCCGCTTGCACCTTACCGGTGTTACGTAAAGATTTTATTATCGACCCTTATCAAGTGTATGAAGCACGGGCCATAGGTGCGGATTGTATCTTATTAATTGTTGCAGCACTGGACGATGAGCAAATGCGGGCATTATCCGATTTAGCACAACAATTAGGTATGGATGTATTGATTGAAGTGCATGATGAGGAAGAATTGACACGGGCACTTGCCATACCGAACCCCCTTATCGGTATTAATAATCGTAACTTGCGTACTTTTGAAACAACACTCGATACCACCTTATCGATGTTAGCGATGATTCCCGATGAGCGTATCGTGGTAACGGAGAGCGGTATTCATAACGGCGAGCACGTGAAACTCATGCGGGATCATCAGGTTCATGCCTTTTTGGTTGGCGAAGCCTTTATGGTCGCCGATGATCCCGGCACGAAATTACGAGAGTTATTTAATTAGCGGTTGGTGATAACGGACTAGCGTGTGCCAAAGACAACAATCGTCTTACCTTTCACATAGATAAGCTCTTGTTCTTCCATCGCTTTTAATACACGACCTACCATTTCTCGAGAACACCCAACAATTCGACCAATTTCTTGGCGTGTGATACGAATCTGCATGCCATCAGGATGGGTCATGGCGTCTGGTTGTTTACACAGATCCAACAATGTACGTGCGACACGACCGGTAACATCCATAAAGGCTAAGTCACTCACTTTACGACTAGTATTGCGTAAGCGTGATGCCATCTGGGAGGCCATGGCAAACATGATATCGGGGTGATCCGCATAAAGTTGACGGAATTTGTTATAGCTAATTTCAGCTACTTCACAGGCAGAGCGAGTTCGTACCCAGGCACTGCGGTTTGGGTCATCACTAAATAGACCCATCTCACCAAAGAAATCGCCTTTATTGAGATAGGCTAGAACAATTTCATGTCCATCTTCATCTTCGATTAAAACAGAAACTGAACCATCAATGATGTAGTAAAGAACATCGGGTTTATCCCCCGCATAAATAATGACACTCTTGGTCGGGTAGTGCCGACGGTGACAATGCTCAAGGAAGCGATCTAGCGATACGATTCCGGTTTGTTGAGGACTTGCTGTTACAGACATAACATTCCTTTTATAGTCAATGCCATTTGGCATCCTTAAAATATATATTAAAGGTATACCAGTGCTTTTAAACTGGCGCAAGGGTATCCTATTGGCGGCACGAAAAATGCGATCGGTGTCACTGGCTGTATCGACAATGCGGTTATTAACTTGAACATTGTTTAATCAATTGTGAGATACGTTGGGTTTTTATCCATTTACCCATGAATGGACATAAAAGAGGATTTGGGGTTATGCAGGCACAAATCAAGTGGCGCGGCGCGGCACAGTTTGAAGGTAAATCCGGCAGTGGCCATACCGTACTAATGGATGGCCCACCAGAACACGAAGGGCAGAATCAAGGCCCGCGCCCAATGGAAATGCTCTTACTTGGCATGGGGGGATGCACTGCATTTGATGTGGTGATGATTTTAAAAAAGTCACGTCAGGCAGTAGTGGATTGCGAAGTAGAAATTGAAGCGCAGCGCGCTGAAACCGAACCCAAAGTCTTTACCCATATTCATATCCATTTCATTGTGAAGGGCAAAGCGCTAAAAGACAAACAAGTGGCCCGGGCAGTGCAATTATCAGCGGAAAAATATTGCTCAGCATCTATTATGTTTAGTAAGACTGCGACAGTGACCCATGATTATGAAATTGTTGAACAAGAATAAAGGCGAACAATAACCGGGATACCATCACCTTGTGTCACGCTTTAATGTATTAATCGATAGTTACTATCGTGCCTGGTTTCGTTACCATCCTGAACGGGCTGTGGATTTGGGGGTGGAAGGCTATGCACATTTACTAACACCTTATGGCGATGATGACATTGGTGCACTCATCACCTTAAATGAAAAACTCATAGATGAAATTGATGCACTGGATATCGATGAGTTAGATCAAGATCAAAAAATTGATCTGCAACTCATGTACGGTCAGGCCATTATTGAAAGCAAGCAACTGATTGATACGGACTGGCGAGTGAACAACCCCAGTCGTTTTATTCCAGTTAATGCTATTTATCAACTCACTATTCGTCCCGTCCAAGATAGAACAACTGCATTACGTGAGCGCTTAGCTGCGATACCGGCTTATTTGCGTGGTGCAAAACGCTACTTATTAACCTCACCAGAGAAAATTCCTGCCGTATGGTTAGACTCGGCGGTGATCGAAGCACAGGAAGGTATTAAATATTTCCGTCAGTTACACCAACACCCTGTGGTGCAACCTTGCCGTGTTAGTAGTGAATTAGAGCAGGCAACGCACGCCTTAGAAGAATTCGAACGGTTCCTAAGTAAAGATTTGATTGGTTTAGCCAGTGGTGATTTTGCCTGCGGTCGGGTTTTGTTTGATATGAAACTCAAGTATGAGCATGGCTTGGATATTAATGCCGATCAACTCTATCGATTGGGTGAAACACTGCATCAACAAGTAAAACAATCACTCACTCAGGTTACGCAGAAACTGCAAGGCAATCAGGCTACCGAGCAACTCATTAATAAAATTCAACAAGATGTAAATAAGGATGAACCCTTATTAGAGCAATACAAACAGTGTATGTTGGCGGCAAAAGCCTTTGTGGAAGAAAAAGGGTTAGTGAGTGTGCCAGATAAGCAATATTTACATGTGGTGACCACACCGCCTTTTTTGCAACATCAAATTCCTTTTGCGGCTTACATGGATCCCATGCCAACCGACACGGCGCAAGCTGGTTATTACTATGTGACCCCGCCAGGTGATGTGGATAGTTGGGGTGAGCATAATAAAATAAGTTTGCAACACACTTGTGTGCATGAAGCGTGGCCTGGGCATCATTTGCAATTTGTCACAGCGAACCATACGGCACGTTCTCGAACCTTACCGCGATTAATTAACAGCTCTGCGACTTTATATGAAGGGTGGGCTTTGTATAGCGAGCAGCTCATGTATGAGCAAGGTTTTCTCGATAGTGATGTTTCCGAGTTTGTTTTGTTAAAAGACAGGCTATGGCGTGCTTTGCGTATTATGTTAGATGTTGGGTTACACGTACACCAATATACATTGACCGATTGTGCTAAGCAGATGCAGTCAGAATTAGGGTTTAGCCAGATACAGGCCATGGCCGATTTGAGTTGGTATACACAATCACCAACGGTTCCCATGGGGTATGCGACAGGATGGGCGTTAATCAATGAGACCCGTGAGCGGTTGAGAGGGATAGATGAACAATTCTCGTTAAGAGCATTTCATGATCAGCTACTCTCAGTGGGGAGTATCGGTTTACCCTGGGTATTACGGCGTTGCTTTGGTGAGCCGTTGTGGAAGAGTATTCGCCAAAGTACCTTTGAGGTACATTAATAGCTATTCAAATTAATAAGATTTGCTACAATACGCCTTTCGATTCTTTCTATCGGGAGCCCCCCTACTATGAGTTCAAGACCGCCGGCCAGCTCCGGATTGCATCACGTGGCATTGTATGTAGATGATATGGATGCCTGTGAGAAATTTTATGTGGATTTACTAGGCATGCGTGTCGAGTGGCGTCCCGATGCCGATAATGTGTATCTCACCTCCGGCCAGGATAACTTAGCCTTACATCGTGCCAAAGATAAAGCCGATGGCTATCAGCGTTTAGATCATCTGGGTTTTATCTTGCGTAAACCGGAAGATGTAGATGCATGGCATGCTTTTTTAGTTGAGCATGGGGTACCCATGAAAACGGAACCCAAAACCCATCGTGATGGTGCCCGTAGTTTTTATTGCGCTGATCCTTCGGGCGTTGTGGTACAAATGATCTATCATCCACCATTACAGCACTTATAAACACGATTTAGGTTCACAGACTGACGAATGACAAAGCGCGACAACAAACTAAAACTGCATGGGTTTAATAATCTGACTAAAACCCTAAGCTTTAATATCTATGATATCAATTTTGCCGAGACGCAATCACAACAACTGGGTTATATCGAATATATTGATGAAGAATATAATGCAGAACGTTTAACAAATATTCTAACCGATGTTACCGATATTATCGGTGCATCTATTTTAAATATTGCCCGGCAAGATTATGAGCCGCAAGGTGCCAGTGTCACCATGCTGATTTCCGAAGAAGGTGGGGTGGCAGAATCTTTGTCTAATCAAGAGTCACCGGGGCCAGTACCTGAAGCCATCGCGGCACATTTAGATAAGAGCCATATTACCGTTCATACCTATCCTGAAAGTCACCCCGATGCAGGCATTAGCACCTTTCGCGCTGATATTGATGTTTCAACCTGTGGCCGGATTTCACCATTGAAAGCACTGAACTATCTTATTCATAGTTTCGATTCTGACATTGTGATCATGGATTATCGAGTGCGCGGGTTTACCCGTGATGTACACGGTAGTAAGCATTTTATCGATCATCAGATTAACTCGATTCAAAACTTTATTGGGATGGATATCAAAGAGCTCTACCAAATGATTGATGTGAATGTTTATCAAGAAAATATTTTTCATACCAAAATGATTCTAAAAGACTTCAAACTGGACAATTACTTATTTAGTATTAATGAAGTCGACCTTTCCGAGAAAAAACAAGCTGAAATACGCCAAGCCCTAGAACGGGAAATGCTCGAGATTTTTTACGGTCGTAATATAGCGGAGTGATAACGCAACCATTTTCTTGTCATTACGAATGTAAGTGAAGCAATCTCCTGATGGCGGCAGAGCATTAAATAAAGTTTGGTATGCCTGGGCAATAATATTTTATTTGTTTTTGCCACTATCGTGGCAAAGGTACTTTCTTTGTATTGACAAAGAAAGTACCCAAAGAAAACGCCTCCCATACCGGTGAATCAGGCCACGCAAATGGGCTTTGCCCTGAACGGTTTTGATTCGCCAT
>CAZPAE010000204.1:2342-5505 GCA_964584455.1 uncultured Thioalkalispiraceae bacterium | reverse complement strand
TCTTATCGGTAAAAGAAGTACCATTGTTGGGTACGGGGAAGACCAATTATCCTGCTGTGATGCAGTTGGTGGCTGAACAGTTGGACATTGAATTATAAGGAACCATTGATGCGCGCTATTTTTAATAAACGTACCTTGTCATGGGCATTTTATGACTGGGCTAACTCCGCTTACACCACTATTACTATTACCGCTTTTTTCCCCGTTTTGTTTGGCAGTTATTGGTTCACAGGCCCAGGCAATGAAAATACTACTACACCTTTAGGTATTGCCAATGCCACCGCCAGTTTGGTAGTTGTGATCTTAGCGCCGATTCTGGGAGCCATCGCTGATAGAGGCGGGCTAAAGAAACAGTTCTTATTATTATTTATGCTGATTGGTTTTTTGTTTGTTGGGGGCTTAGCGTTTGTCGGCGAAGGTAATTGGCAGTTAGCCATTATTGTTTATGTGCTCAGCTTTATTGGTTTTGCCGGTGCTAATGTATTTTATGACGCTATGTTGGTGGATGTAGCAGAAGAAGAGAAATTTGATTTGGTATCTGCGGTTGGTTTTTCTTTAGGTTATTTAGGTGGGGGTATTGCTTTATTAGGTTGTATTGCTTATGCCACACCTGAGAAGTTTGGCTTTGAGGCAGTACGTGAACCCAATGATATCGTCATGGTGTTTCTATTTGTTGCAGTGTGGTGGTTGATCTTCTCTATTCCGGTCATGTTGAATGTGAAAGAGAAAAAAAATACCGAACATATTCCTATTTCAAAAGCGGTCACGCAAGGTATGAAGCAGTTGGTGCATACTTTTTACGAAATTAAAAAGCTAAAAGTGGTTTTTACTTTTTTATTGGCGTATTGGTTATACATTGATGGTGTCGATACCATTATTGCCATGGCGGGTGATTATGGTCAGCGTATTGGGTTTGACCAAGGTGATCTGTTCATGGCGTTTTTGATGACGCAATTTATTGCTTTTCCTGCTGCGATTATTTACGGCAAGTTAGGTGAGAAGCTGGGCGCGAAGGCGGCATTACTGATTGCGATTATGATTTATATCGGTGTGACAATTTATGCCTATTTTATGGATAGCGTATCGGACTTTTATACTTTGGCTATTGTGGTGGGGTTAGTGATGGGCGGGATTCAATCACTAAGTCGCGCCTTTTTTGCACGTATTATCCCCAAGCACAAAGCAGCAGAGTTTTTTGGTTTCTATAACATGATTGGTAAGTTAGCGGCGGTATTGGGGCCATTGATGATGGCGGTGGTTTCAGAGTCAACCGGTGACCCACGTTTATCTATTTTATCTATTGTGGTGCTGTTTGTTGCAGGTGGTTTTCTATTATTAAAAGTGGACGAAGAAGAAGGCAAACGGATGGCTAAAGAATTAGATAAAGATAATACAGCTTAACTAAAATGCGATTAGGGGGAAACAATGCAACGACGGACGTTTATTAAGCTCATGGGGTTAGGTGCTGTGGGGGGCAGTGCCGCGTATTTCTGGCCAGATGAAGGCGTATGGAATCCTTGCTTGCATACCGGGCTACCTGATGAGTTAGCCAATCATGAGCTGGTGAAAGCCGCGTGGGAAGATATTGATGCTAATGCTTTTTGGGATGTGCATACGCATTTGATTGGCGTAGGCGATAGTGATAGTGGCATTTATTTACACCCCTCTATGCGAGACTGGATGAGTCCGGCTCAACATGTACGCTATCACTTTTATATTAATGCTTCTTGTGCCGACAGTATCGCAACACAAAGTCTTGATGCCGGGTTTGTCGATTATGCGGCTTTTTTATTAAGAGATTTTCCGGCCGGCGCAAAATGCATGCTGCTGGCATTTGATTATCATTATGATGAACAGGGGCGTACAGACAAAGCGCGTTCCCCCTTTTATACGCCCAATGAATATGCCGCATCGATTGCAGCAGCGCAGCCTGAACGTTTTGAATGGGTCGCTTCGGTTCACCCTTATCGTGAAGATTGTGTTGAACAGCTTCATGCAATGGTGAAAGCCGGAGCTAAAGCGGTGAAATGGTTGCCACCTGTCATGGGGATTGATCCTGCCTCACCGAAATGTGATCGATTCTATAATGCCATAGCACAACTGGGTATTCCGTTGTTAACCCATGCCGGTGATGAGCATGCGGTCGATGGGGTGGACGCGCAAGCAAAAGGTAATCCATTACTATTGCGGCGCGCACTGGAGCATGGTGTAAAAGTAGTGGTGGCTCATTGCGCTAGCCAAGGAATGGGGGTTGATCTGGATAAAGGCCCTAATGCTAAGCGAGTGCCCAACTTCGATTTGTTTGCCAGAATGATGCAAGAGCCACAGTATGAAGGGCTTTTGTATGGTGATATCTCGGCCATGACGCAGTTAAACCGTATTGGTCCGGCATTACAAACTGTATTACAGCAAGAGGATTGGCACCCGCGTTTATTAAATGGCTCGGATTATCCTTTGCCTGGTGTGATGCCATTGTATTCCACCAAAGTGCTTAGCCGGTATGGGTATTTACCGGAGTCAGCAGTACCCGTGTTAAAAGAATTACGACAATATAATCCATTGCTATTTGATTTTGTTTTGAAAAGACATTTGCAATGGCAAGGGAAACGTTTTTCACCCATTATTTTTCATACACGTACACACTTTAAATAGAAGGTAAATCAGAGGCTCGGCATTATGTCTGTATTGGGATTATTATTAAGTGTTGTTTTTGCTGCATTTGGTGCAGCCATAGACGGGGATGAGGGCGCGATTGTTGGCCTATTTATCGGTTATCTTCTCGGTGCAACCATTCAATTAACCACAAAGTTAAGCCAGCTCACTAAACGATTTGGCCATGTGGAAGAAGAGTTAGCCAAACTCAAAACCGAACAAATAACCACAGCACAACCTGCTGGAACACCATAGTCCGAGGAGGTTGCACCCACTGCGCCAGAGCCTGAAGTGGTACCGGAACCGACTCAAGCGGCAATGCAACCAATAGAAGTACCACAGCCTACTGTTACTGAACCACCCTCCGAACCGGTTACACCAACATCAGAGCCAGAACCGGCACGGCGTCGTTTTCAAGAAAATGCGATTGATAAAGTCATTGCTGCAGTCCATCACTTTTTTACTGACGGTAATGTTGTTGTCAAAGTCGGATTATTGATCTTATTTGTGG
>CAZPAE010000204.1:0-2313 GCA_964584455.1 uncultured Thioalkalispiraceae bacterium | reverse complement strand
GGTTTTCTTATTAAGTATGCATCAGAGCACTCCTTACTCCCGATTGAAATAAGAGTGGCGGGTGTAGCGCTACTCGGTATTGTGATTAGTGTGTTTGGCTGGCGGCTAAGAGAGAAAAAACGGATCTATGCCTTACTGTTGCAAGGGGGCGGGGTCGGTATTTTATATCTGACCGTATTCGGTGCCGCAAAACTCTATGGTTTATTACCTATCGGGTTTGCTTTCGGGATAATGGTCGGCTTAGTCGTATTTTCTAGTATTTTAGCTATTTTGCAAGACGCGAAGTATCTGGCCTTATATGGTGCAGCAGGTGGTTTTCTTGCACCTATTCTTGCATCGACCGGTTCAGGTAGCCATGTCATGTTATTTAGTTACTATGCATTATTAAATGTCAGTATTGTGGCGATTGCTTGGTATCGTAGTTGGCGTGAGCTGAATTTGCTGGGATTTGTATTTACTTTTGTGATTGGTAGCTTATGGGGAGCAAGTCATTATCAGCCAGCACTGTTTGCCAGCGTCGAGCCATTTCTAATTTTATTCTTTATTTTCTTTTTAGCGATTTCGGTTTTATTTGCACTGCGTCAGCCACCTAATCTAAAAGGTTATGTGGATAGTACCTTGGTATTTGGTTTGCCGGTGATTGCATTTACTTTGCAGTCTGCTTTGGTGAAAGATATACCCTATGGATTAGCCTTCAGTGCGTTATCCTTGAGTGGTATTTATATTTTGCTAGCCTCGTTGTTATGGCGCAAAGGGATAATTGAATTACGCTTGCTTACAGAGTCATTCTTAGCATTGGGGGTAGTGTTTGGGTCATTGGCGATTCCGCTTGCTTTGGATGGGCTTTGGACAGCGGCAGCTTGGGCCTTAGAAGGGGCTGCCATCGTTTGGATCGGTGTGCGTCAACACCGCTTATTAGCAAGAATGTTCGGGGTGTTATTACAATTTGGCTCGGGATATTTCTTTTTAGCAGATTTTGATTGGCCGAATCATTCCTGGGTGGTGTTCAATGGTACTTACCTTGGGGCTCTGGTCATTAGTTTGTCCGGCTTCTTTATTAGTTACTATCTGTATAAACATACCGATCGGATTCGTAACTTTGAAAAACCGTTTAAGGTGATTTTATTCGTTTGGGCACTCATTTGGTGGTTTGCTAATGGGGCACATGAGTTATTAACCCATCACTTATTTGATGATGGGCTCATCAGTTATTTTGCCGCATTTATTGCGCTTAGTATGTTGGTGGCACATTTTGTCGAGCGAAAGTTAGATTGGTCACTATTGCGCTATCCTATTTATTCGCAAATTGTTGTCATGTACTTGGGGCTTTGGGTGATGTTGTTATTTAATGTAGATCACCCTTTTGATGATAAAGGTTGGTTGGGTTGGGGCTTGCTTGTGATGAGCCAATATTTCTTTGTCTATCGTTATCAATCAATATTTAAACCGTTTGTTTTGCGTGGTCAACATTTACTGAGTGTTTGGTTGGTGTTGATACTAGTTGCCTGGGAAATCGGTTGGTGGATTGGGCAGATTAAGGGTATCTCGGATACTTGGCATCATATGAGTTATGTATTTGTACCAGGCTTATTGGTATGGCTGCTATTGCGGTGGGGTAAACGTATCGCTTGGCCATTTGCAACACATTATGATATCTATATCTCCATGGCGATGATTCCGGTGATGGCGATGTTTGCTATTTTTGCCGTCATGTTTGGTTTGTTACATAAAGGTGATCCATGGCCAGTGGATTATATTCCGTTTGTGAATCCGGTTGATTTACTTGTCGGGTTTTTAGTTTATTTATTACTACTTTGGCCTCTAACCTTATCTAAATTTAATAGTTCTTTACTGCAACGTTTTGATCCACGCTATCTACATTATGCTGTGGCAGGGATTATTTTTATTTGGTTAAATGGTATTGTCGCAAGGACAGTGCATCATTGGTTAGACGTATCGCATTCCATCAACAGTTTGTCGCGGTCGGTTGAGTTTCAGGCCAGTATTTCGATTATGTGGACCATTGTTGCATTACTGACCATGATGGTGGCCAGTCGCAAACAACAGCGACAGCTATGGTTTGTGGGGCTGGGGTTATTCATTATTGTTGCGATGAAACTATTTTTATTTGATATCGCAGCGAATAATGCATTAGTGATGAGTATTGCGATTACGGTAGTGGGGATTTTGGCAGTGATATTTGGTTATTACTTATCACCTTTACCACCACGCCAGGATAAGGAGAAACAAGTATGAGATTGATTGGGGTGATAATAAGTCTGCTATGTGCAAACCTGGTATTAGCTGTCGAGC
>CAZPAE010000203.1:0-5555 GCA_964584455.1 uncultured Thioalkalispiraceae bacterium | reverse complement strand
GTTCTAAAATCTCTATCCTCTCTTCGATTACCGCTTTTAATTTTCCAATTAAACTGGATTGTCTCTGTTGATTGGTTGCCAGCTAAACTCTCCCACCCTGTCGTTTGCGCACCAGTGTTTCGATGAATCACTCGACCATAACTATCACGTAATGAAAATTTCAGCTTAAGGTGGTTTCGGTAATATTGAGATAACCCGTCATAGTTCAAGTAAACTCTTACATTATGACTGGTACCATCATATCCGTTCCATTTAGTATGCTGTTTCCAGCGATAGTATGACCCAAATTCAACGCGCCCACCATGCCCGGCCTCAGCCTGTAACCCCCCTGTTACGGTCGGCAGTGCTGCAACCTTATTTCTTATTCCTGGTAAATACTCGCTCTGGGTAAAGCGGCGATAAATGGTTTTGGTCGTATCAAGGGTTTGTTTGGATTGGATAGTTCTTTCAACGCCAGCAGTTATCTCAACATTCACCGTACGTGTGGCTACTTGCATCTCGCCCTGTTTATCAAAGCTCTCTAGATGCGTATAGATAGTATTATTCTTTATCACATCACCGGTATTGGTGTTTCGAATAATTAAATTGGCATTATCAAACCGGCTATTTTTACCTAATAAGCCGGCATTGGTGATATCCGCAGCAGATTCAGTATAAGTAAATACATAACTATCGGTTGTTGCATTGTAGGTACCATGTAGCTGGCGTGAACCCGAATTCGAGAACGCTCCGCCTAAGTACAGATCTACATCTGCGATGTCATCCCCGTAAAGGGTATCTACATTATCTAATGTCACCTCTAAGCGATAAGTACGGCTACCATCCGTCTCATCAGTCACATCTAGATCCCATTGTGCCCAAGCACTAACATTGGTTGTACTCGACGAGGGAGGTGCACCACTTGGTTTATAATAGTCCGATACTATGCTAACCGTCGTGCTCACTTCTTCTAACAGCTCAGTACCTTGCGCATTGTTTGATCGATAAACACGCGTATGTTGATTATCATCACTGGCATGAGAAATAGCCCGCTCGGTATACCGCACCTCTCTCACGGTGGTTTCGGTATTGAGTAAGGCATGCCCTTGCGCAAAACCATGTATGCCTGCAGGCATATCATCAATCCGGGTGGTTTTCACTGTGGTCAGCCGATAACCGATCACATTGCCCCCTTGATAAAGATGCGTAATACTTTCGGTCACCGTATATTGACCAAAGGCTGCATGGGAGGGCACACCCGCGAGTGGTTGATAATCACCGTTTGTGGTGACGGCATAAACATCGTGCTGCTCGACAATAGACTCGCTGCGCTCCGCCGGAATGGTATAACTATGCCCATGTTGGACGTAGGTTTCCTGAATACCACGGGCGATTTCACTATTATTCGCGTTAATTGAGCGAATATCACGGCTAATATATTGGGTCTGCCCATAATCAACCAATTGAGTATCCCAACTCCATCTATCAGCCTCTGTATATGGCGTAATCGTGTTCTCTCTAACACCCGGTATCACCACCACGCCCTGTGAATCATCAGTTGGGTTCAGTTCCACATCTAAATACGATGTTAAGCTCGAAGTATAAATAGGTGGCTCAAAGGTATCGGTATGTTGGTTTTTGCTATCGTAGATCGAGTAGAAGTAACGGTATTGTTCTAAACCTAGATTGCGATACACATCGCGTGCACTGTTAATATCCGATAGATCATGATCCGATGAATGCACTTCTAAGGTAGCGTTACCACTGGCATCGTATAAATACACGCGAGGTGTACCGTTATCGGCATTGGTCTTAAACACATTGCCAAGCTTGTCGTAAACATAATATTCTTGATACGCATCCCCCGTGACATTGATGCCCTTACCAGCAATCTGACCATGAGCATTATAGGCCACTTGGTGACGTACTAACTGACCTTGTGTATCCACATCGGCGTTATTACTACGTTCAATTTCCCGATCCAATGCATCGTATTGAAACACGGTAATATCCTGATGCACATTGCCATCAGCATCGGTGCGCGAAGATTGGGTATGTAGGATATTGCCAAACGCATCTAGACTGTAACGCTTTTGATGGTTTAAGGCATCATACTCACTGATTAATTGGCCTAAGTGATTATAGATAAAGCGTGTGGTTTGATCGCCCGCAATATGATCAGCCGCATTGGTATCCCCCGCTAACGCGGTATCCCCAGAGACGGTTTTGGTAATCAGCTGCCCATGTACATCATACTGATAGGCCGTGGTTTTACGTACAGTTTGACCTTGGTAGTTGGTAAATTCAGGATCTTGGGTACCGATCACTTGATTCAGCGCATTGTAGGTTGTATTCACGGTACGGGTACGACTACCGCTGTCCGCATAGTCGCTTTGTTCAATCAAGTTACCGTTAGCGTCATAGGTATACTGGGTTTCCAGGGTATCGTTGTGTTGTGTTAATGACGATTGTAATTGATTACCCACTTGTGAGGCAGCGACCGAAGTATAATCGACATTAAGGACACGCTCATAAGCCAAACGATTCAGGCTGTCGTAGTCAAATTCTTTGATTCTGTCTTTTGAATCGGCGCTATTATCCACTACATCATTAATAATCTCTTGTTGTGAATACGACAGAATTGCAGCTTCACTAATATAGCCGGGTAGATCAAATAGGAAAAATTTATCCGCATACCGCGCTTCTCGAGTCACATTGCCACTGGCATCGTATTCCCATTGGGTCACATAGCCCAGTGGGTCTAACTGTAAGGTGCGATTGCCCTGGTTATCATAATAATAATACGTCGGAATACCGCGACCATCGATGACCCGCCAAATATTCCCCGCCGCATCGTAGGAAACACTTTCATGCACCCGACCATTATAAACACCAGTGTCATTAGCATAGACTGAATTAAAATCAAAGAACGAGGTGAACTGACTGGTTTCACCAATTTTCCGGTTATTGGCATCAAAATGATATAGCCTCTCACGATAAGAGTGTTCTGCCTCACTGGCAGCACGGCGCACCAGAATGGCTTGATTGAGTTGCGCAATATCGGCTGTTGGCACTGCCAAGCGCGTATCATACATGCGTTCGGCAATTTGATTCCCCGCCGCATCATAGGCATAAAGGGTTAAGGCGTTATCGGCATTGATACTACTGATGCGTCGGTTCGCCGCATCGTATTGGGCATATTCACGCTTAGTGATACCGCTTGTATCAACAATATCACCCAACGTATCAACGGTATAAGCACTGGACTCGCTTAAGATGAGATTATTGGCCGCATCATAGGTTTTATTCACCACTAAGCGGGTTTGCTCGAGTGCCGGAGAGGTAGGCGCACCGGTATTGCTATCGGCATAGGTGTCTTGAACATCATGAATAACTTGCACTTCCCGGTTCAGCGCATCATATAAATACGTGGTCTCGCGAGTCAGGCCAGCTAAGTTATCGATACTGCCATCGGTTCGACGCACTAAGCCTTCTTGTTTGCGTGTGACATTGCCTGCTGCGTCATAACCATATTCAGTGACAATGGATACCGTATCCAATAACGGCTGTTGGCTGCCATCGTAACCCACTACTAACTCGGTCGGCGCACTGATATCGCGGACTTTTTGATTTAAGGCGTTATATTCATACTCAAATCGGTTAGCCTGCTTATCAATAAAGGCGGTTTGATTCCCCACCGCATCATACTCAAACCGTTCTTGATAATTGCCTAGGTCATAATGATAGGTTTTGGTATCTAACAAGCCTTGTGCATTATAAAGGTAATCGGTGGTTTGATCTTTGCTAGTATCTGCCACAATCGTACTGGGCCAAGTGTCTGAAGCCAGAATACTGTCTAAGGTCTGCCCACCAGTAATTAAACTATTGGCGAAGACTGTTTCAGTTCTCAACTGCTGATGAGCAGTATAACCATAGGCTGTGACGTAGCCCTCTGCATCCACACTGTAAGTTAAATCATGACGTGCATCGTAATAATAGTACTGGGTATGACCTAGGCCATTGGTTTCGGTTTTCACATTGCCAAAGGCGTCATAGCTGCGCGCGGTACTATGCCCCAACGGATCCGTAGTGGTCACCAAACGGTTTAATTTATCGTACTGGTAATGAGTGGTAAATAAGGCGGTTAAATCGGCTTTTTGATTAGCAGATAAATTATACGCCTGATTATCATCGGCAAAGGGTAAAGTTCGGAAAACAGAATAATCAATGGTGGCATCATCAAATAAATTATGTCGCGCAATATCAGTATATTGAAAATGCGATTTATCAAATAAATAAGTACGGGTTGAGGTAGCCCAAGCACTGTCAGTTTGTGTTAATTCATAGCCACGCGGATCTTGCTGCCAGATTTTACGGCCAAAACTATCATAACCATATTGGGTCACCGAGATCACATCCAACTCTTCAGTGGTATCAAGGAAATTCCCCAGGCTGTCATATACTCCGGCTTGTTTCACTCCCATCACTGACTCTTCAATGACGTTGTTCTGGGCATTATAAACCCGATCAATACGCTTGAAGAGTTTCTCTACCTCGACGGGCGTCCCGCCACCAGCAGGTGCCTCTAACACTTTGTAAGTAAGTAGCTCACTGGTTTGGTTACCGAAAGCATCATACGTAAAGTATTGCGTCACCCCTTCGGGTTTTTGAATGCGAATGACTTGATTCTGACTGTCATAGGTAATCTCAGTGACTTGATGTGCACTGGTCAGTAAAGTTGTATCAATGCTCTCAACGGCGACCGGTTGCCCATTGTCATACAGGGCAATCTTGTCCATATATAAAGTTTCTTTAGTTTGGTTACCGCGCGCATCGTATTCATATTCCACTAAGGTACCCAGGTTCGCCTCATTGACTAACACATTACCTGCAATATCTTTCGTAACTGTATGAGGAGTTAACACCCGAGTGAGACGGTTAGCCTCATCATAAGCATAGCGTGTCACATCACCATTTTTGTTACGCACACTGACTTTGTTACCCACCGCATCATAGGTATATTCTTCATAGGCCCCGGTGGCATCGGTAACCCGCGTTTTCCTCCCAGCAGCATCGTAATCTACATTCTCGACCCAATCGGTTTGCACATCCGACAAACTACTGACGGCATTGGCAACCGTATTGGTATTAAGGTCTGGACGATAATCGAAGTTAGCATAGCGTGGTGTGGTATAGGTCAACGGATGGGTATAGCGGGTAGTGGTATCGATATTACCCTTATCATCATAGCTAAAGGCTTGCACATAGTCTTCAGCGTCAACTGTATACACACGGCGTCCGGCTGAATCATAAAGATGGGTGGTGATTTGTGCCTCATCTAAGATATCAGTCCCCGCCTGGGTGGCCGCACCACTAATGGCATCTTGCACCGCGACAATACTATAGTAATCAGTATCGATATCAATGCGATGTGCATAGTGAATGGAGGTAACCAGACTATCAAAACCATCGTAACGATAATCCATTACACTGCCAGCGGCATCGATCATAAAGCGTTGACGGTTTTGCTCATCGTACACATATTGTGTCACTTGGTCTTGTGTGCTATCGGCTCT
>CAZPAE010000202.1:0-5560 GCA_964584455.1 uncultured Thioalkalispiraceae bacterium | reverse complement strand
TGGCGCCATGTTAGCAATGGTGGCACGATCCGCTAAGGGTAAGTGATCCAATCCATCGCCAAAGAATTCAACAAATTTACCTACCACACCATGTTGGCGTAGAATTTCGACCACGGTTAAAACTAAGTCTGTGGCAGTCGCGCCTTCAGGAAGATCACCAATTAATTCAAAACCAACCACTTGAGGAGTCAGCATGGAGATGGGTTGGCCTAACATGGCGGCTTCGGCTTCAATACCACCCACACCCCAACCAAGCACACCGAGACCATTAATCATGGTGGTGTGAGAGTCGGTTCCTACTAAAGTATCAGGATAGGCAATGGTCTTGCCGTTTTGTTCTTTAGTGAAAACCGTTCGTGCTAAATACTCTAAGTTTACTTGGTGCACAATACCGGTTTGTGGTGGCACAACTTTAAAGTTAGAAAAAGCATTTTGTCCCCATTTAAGGAAACCGTAACGCTCTTTATTGCGTTGATACTCTAATAATTCATTGGATGAAAAGGCATCGGCTGTACCGAACTTATCAACTTGCACTGAGTGATCAATAACAAGTTCAGCGGGCTGTAGGGGGTTAATTTTTTCTGGATCACCACCGAGGGCTTTCATCGCATCACGCATGGCGGCTAAATCAACAACGGCCGGAACGCCGGTGAAATCCTGCATTAAAACCCGTGCAGGTGTAAAAGCAATCTCGGTGCTGGGTTTGGACTTTGGGTTCCAGTTAGCCAGTGCTTGAATATCTGCTTTGGTGACATTCTTGCCATCTTCATGGCGTAATAAATTCTCTAATAGAATTTTGAGTGAGAAAGGAAGCTGAGCACTTTTCTTTACCGCCGCTAGCTTATAGTAAATGTAGTTTTGCCCATTGACCTTGAGGCTACTGCGGGATTTGAAACTGTCTGCCATGAAATCTCCTTACGTGATTAAATCGGTGCTAGCAGGTGCGCTATTAATAAAGCGCGTAGTATAACGAAATCTCTTATAAACAAGCTAATAGAAAAGTTTAGTGCAAAATATTGCCCATTTCGTTATCGAGAATATGTTGTGCTTCTTGTACCAACAATTTGCGATATAACAAGATCTGCCAGCGACTACCGCCGACTTGTGACCACAATACAGCAGATCGGATGCCAGCGAGTAATAAACTACGGATTTTATCGGCATTACTCGGGTTGGCTAAATAGTTAGCGTCACCTGAGACCATGATTTTGGGGGAAATTAAGCTAATGGTCTCGCTATAAATGCTTGCCAAATTGGCTAATACATTACTATGGGTTAGGCTAAAAATCTCAGCTTGTTCTTGTACCCGCTGTATGCGCTCGGCAATGGTATTTAGCATTGTTGTACGTTTGACAACTTTACGTTGTAAATGCAGCAAACTAATCACATAACGGGTAATGTGAACATCGCGTTGGCTGTTTTGACTCAATTGTTGCACCAAGCTGTGTAAGCCAGTGCGTAAGTTCTCTAAATTGCCATACACGCCAAGTGTTGAGCTAGGGGTTAAATTTAATGTGCTGCGAATAGAGGTTTCTAAATCGTGAACATCAACGGTACCCTTGAGCGCAATTTGATGAACCAGTGTGGCGGATTGGAACACACCAGCTAATGCAATGGTTTTATCTCTTTTATTTTTCATGTGTCCAATAGCTTTTCTGTTTGGCAAATAATGCCGCCACCAAGACAGACCTCATCTTGATAAAAAACAACGGATTGGCCAAGTGTCACTGCCCATTGTGGTTCATCAAAAGTGACGTTAATTTGATTGTCAGCATTTTGTATAACAGTACAAGCAGCATCTTGTTGTCGATAACGTGTTTTAGCTGTACAGCGTAATGGCAACGATGGTGTTGTGCCTGAAACCCAGTCAAGTTGTGTTGCGACCAACCAAGCGCTTTTTAGCAAAGGATGATCATGGCCTTGCACAACGATCAAACGGTTATTTGCCATATCTTTATCGGCAACATACCATGGTTCATCACTGTAATTAGCTAATCCACCAATCCCTAATCCTTGGCGTTGACCGCGGGTATAATACATTAGCCCATCATGCTGTCCAATGACTTGCCCGTCTATTGTACAAATGTCGCCAGGTTGTGCTGGTAGGTATTGTTGTAGAAAGTTTTTAAAATCACGCTCGCCGATAAAGCAAATCCCTGTACTATCTTTTTTATCGTGTGTGGTTAACTGATGTTGCAATGCCATATCACGCACTTGTGATTTAGTTAGTTCGCCAATGGGAAAAATAGCGCGCGATAATTGCGTTTGTTGCAGTGTATAAAGAAAATAACTTTGATCTTTATTATGATCCAAACCACGTAACAGCACATATTCACCATCACGTTTTTCTTTTCTCACATAATGGCCTGTGGCAATCGATTCAGCACCTTGTTGTAAGGCATAATCTAAAAAAGCCCGAAACTTAATTTCTTTATTACATAAGATGTCCGGGTTAGGGGTTCTACCAGCAGCATATTCTTCGATAAAATAAGCAAAAACTCGATCCCAGTATTGGTCTGAGAAGTTAACACCTTGGATAGGTATATTTAGCGTTGCTGCAATAGATTTTGCATCAGCAAAATCGACCTCAGCAGCACAGTAATCATCTTTGTCATCACCTTCCCAGTTTTTCATAAATACTCCCTGTACTGCATAACCTTGTTGCTGCAGTAGTAGGGCACTTACTGAGGAATCAACACCACCTGATAAACCAACGATAATGGGGGTTGCTTGTTTAGTCATGATAATCAAACATGTTGAGAACTGATAAATCTAAGCGTTGGCCTGCTAAATAGTCATCAAGACATTTTAGGACCATTGGCGTACGTAATATATAGTTTGAATTAACTAGTTGTTCTCTGGTTAACCAGATAGTTTGTTCAATATCGCTATCGAGAGGACGGTCCTGTTCGTGTTCAATACCTTCGCCACTAAAGCAAAACCGAAGATAGGTATTGTGTTTTTGAGGATGTCGCCATTGATAAATGCCTACCAGCGTAGTGAGTTTTACATGCCAAGCAGTTTCTTCGAGTGTTTCTCTATGGGCGGCATGCAATAAACTTTCTTTGTCCTCTAAATGACCGGCAGGTTGATTAATAACAAGTTGACCCGCTATGCGTTCTTGTACAAACAAGAACTGTCCATCACGTTCAATGATACTTGCCACAGTCACATGGGGTGCCCAATCCATTACCTATACTCGTGTTATTTGCCAAAATTATTTTGTGATATCGATCGCAATTTGCTTGGGTATCTTGCGATATTCCCATGTGCCAGGCGCCAAATTATTTAAAAACCACGGGCCAATCCGATAACGAATTAAGCGTAAAGTGGGGTAACCGAGATGCGCAGTCATACGTCGGATTTGACGGTTGCGGCCTTCTTGGATCGTCATATTTAACCAACTGGTGGGTATCGATTTACGCTCGCGAATCGGCGTAGCCCGATCCCATAGTTTAGGTGCTGTGATCATACTGACCTCGGCGGGTTTTGTCAGACCATCTTTAAGTATGATGCCATTGCACCATTGCATAAGTGCTGTCTCTGTAGGTTCTCCCTCAACCTGCACCCAGTAGCTTTTGGGCATTTTCTGCTCAGGCTGGGTAATACGGTGATTGAGCGGACCATGATCGGTTAGCAGTAGTAATCCTTCACTGTCTTTGTCTAGTCGCCCAGCGGGGTAAATGGAAGGCAAGGAGATAAATTGTGATAGTGCGGTGCCATGCTCATTTTCACGAAACTGGCTTAGAACACCATATGGTTTATTAAATGCGATTAAATTCAATTAGTTATATATCCAAGAAGAGAGTTTACATTAACTTTTATTTGGCGAAAACATTAAAGAAGTTTATTGAATTGCCGTCATATTATTATCCACTTTTTAAATATGGTAATAAAGGCGATACGGTTAATAATGCCTAAACGTATTTACACACTCAAAGATCGGTTTGTCATGGTATTAACCATGTTGATCGCGACGTTGTTTTTTATTGCTGTTTACGCACAGCATACGGTGAATCGATCCGCCAAACAAATGCTAAACCATGTTGAGGGAAATCGTGCCCTAAGCGAAAGTATTAATCGCTATAAACATGTCTTAAAAGCAAACCAAGAGCAATTGTATCAGTATTCTTCCAATGCAACACAAGCAGATTTAGATGAGTTGCTTAAGCGCTTTGGCGACCTACGCTCACATGCTGAGGGTTTTTACCAACTTGCCTTAGCACAACGTACCTATGAAATAGAAGAAGCTAAACCCGCACTGTTACAAGAAGCACGATTATTAACAAAAAATGCCAATAATTTCATTACCGCATCTCAACAATATATCGATGTGATGCAAAATGTCGAACGTCGCTATCCAGGTATGCCTATTTTACTTGTACATTTAGAACCCTCTAATCAACGATTCGCGCATGCGATAACCGTGGTATTAGAAGAAGGGGACTGGCAATTATCAAAATCAAAAGAAGTTGAACGTCATGAATTTGAAACACTAAAATTATTTCGTGACGTGCGCTATTACTGGGCAATGCAGGTGAGTTGGTTAAGAATATTTGTCGCCAATCGCATGGGCGCATTTGGTAACCCTGAGGCGGCGATGAAACACAATCTTGAAAACCTAAAACTGTATCAGGAAATGGTTGAAGGTATATTAATCAAGCTTGCAGCCCTCGCTGAAAAGGAACAACTCAGTTTACAACAGCATGAATCACTTATGGAAATGCAGACTGCACACAAAGAATATAAGCAACATGTAGAAAAAGCAGTTGAAATTTATCTTTCGGCGGAGTGGCGCCTTGATATGATTTTAATGAAAAACAAATTACAACCTATCTTAGCCAATAATTGGGCGACCGTAGAAAATATCGAGAATGAATTATCTAAAGCGAATAAGCGGAGTTTAACAAAGTCACAAGTAACCGCGAATATTTTATCGTATTTTATTTGGATATTTACGAGTTTGGTGATTGGTCTATTGTTTGTTGGTTATCGCATCTTCCAAAGCAAAATACGTGATCCAGTATTGTTGTTAGCGAATGCTATGGAATCCAATAATACCAGTGCGTTATCTGATGCCAACAATGATACAAATTTACAAGAAATTGATCGCCTTATTAAGGCTTATGCGGATATGCGTCGACAGGTGACTAATCGTCAACAACGCCTAGAGTCGATTTTAGATAATGCTGCTGAAGGTATCATTACTATTGATGAGAAAGGTGTAATAGAAACCTTTAATCCAGCTGCACAGCGCTTGTTTGGTTATACCGCCGAACAGATTAAAGGTGTGCGGTTGGTTGACCTTCTGGCGAATAACAAGAATGCTGAGCAAGCAGTCATTATTGATAAGTTAAATTCAGGTCGTTTTAATTTGATCAGTAATGACAATGAAATAGAAGGTAAGCGCGCTGATGGTAGCACTTTTTATATGTCTGCTAAATTTAGTGCGATTACGCTGGGTGATACAAAACGCTATACCGCTATTGTTGATGATATTACAGAACGACGTGCAGTGATGGATCATTTGCGCCACCTTGCTGAGCATGATGCGCTGACT
>CAZPAE010000201.1:0-5560 GCA_964584455.1 uncultured Thioalkalispiraceae bacterium | reverse complement strand
TAAGCATTGACTATGGGCCCTATGGTTTCATGGAAAATTTTGATGCCGATTACATATGCAATCATTCCGATCATCAAGGCCGTTATGCATTTAATCAGCAACCCGGTATCGGCCTATGGAATCTCACCTGTTTTGCCCAAGCCATTACACCCCTGATTGAAATAGATGCCGCAAAACAATGCCTGGAAACCTACGAGTCACGCTTTATCACTCAGTACCATCAGCGCATGTGCAATAAGTTAGGTTTTAAAGCGGTGACAGAAGCCAATGTGGATACCATAAACCAATTGATTAAATTATTGCAGCAGGATGCACGAGATTACACCAATACACTGCGTGCCTTAAGTCAGTTCCGCATTGGCCATGATAACACTGTGCTACGTGATCAATTTATTAGTCGCCCTGCGTTTGATCGCTGGGCTGAACAATATGCCCAACAACTCAAACAAGAAAATAGTGATGATCAAGCACGGCGAGACGCGATGAATAAATGTAATCCGAAATATATTTTACGAAATTATTTAGCCCAAAAGGCCATTGAACAAGCTACTCAACAACGAGACTTTACTGAAATAAATAAATTACTCGCTATATTAAAGCAGCCTTTTGCCGAACAGCCTGAATATGAAGATTACGCGGCTGAATCACCAGACTGGGCAAAATCCATTGAAGTGAGCTGTTCGTCCTAATAGCGTCGGCTAAACCAACTTAATTAACCGCCAGCACCGCAACCGGAACAACCGCCGGAACCACCGACCACTTGAAACACATTATTAAAGACAAAAGACTGATTGAGCCCATTGCTAGTGAAATCAATATCACACCCGTGTAAATAAGCTAGTGCAACGGCATCTACCATAATCTTAAAGCCATCACCTTGATACACTTTATCTGTTGGCCCCAGGCTATCGGTATAAGTCATACCATAGGCCATACCACTACAGCCGCCGCCACTGACAAAGATACGAATGCCTTCAATATCATCTTCCACGCTATCAATAAGATTTTTCAATTGCTCTGCCGCAGCAGGACTAACTTTAATTTCTTGTTCGTTGATATTCGTATCATAAACAGCTTGTGTCATCGTGAATCTCCATGGACATTGCCGGTGGTTTTACCAATAATAGGCGAATATTGTTAGCCAATTCTAGCAAACCCCCATGTTGGCTTCATTATTTTCATTATAGGAGTTGTCACAAGGTGCGTAAGGTTTATTGTAAATTACTGAAAAAAGAGGCCGAAGGGCTGGATTCGCCACCCTACCCTGGCGAAATTGGGATACGTATTTACGAAGATATCTCAAAAGAGGGTTGGCAAGAGTGGCTAAAACGGCTCACTGCCATCATCAATGAGAACCGTCTTAGTACTGCAGATCCACAACATTTATCGATTATCGAAAAACACATGGTGGGTTTTTTATTTGCAGAGAGTGATATGGGTCAACTACCGGCAGGCTTTGTCCAACAATGAAAAATTTAGCTGATTATTCACTATCAGATCTCAAATTAGTTTATCAATTACTGCACCAACGCCTGCCAGAAAATCCTATGTTAATGGATAGCGAGTTGCTGCATGATTTACAAACCTATCTGCAACAACAAGCTAGCCAAGCTGGTGTTGATGTTTCATTACATGGACAATGGTCAAACTGGCTAAATGAAGGCACTGTATTAAAAGGGCTTTAACACATGAAGTTTTGTAGTTTGTGTGGCAATACTGTGTCACAACGTATTCCTGATGGTGATAATCGCCTTCGTTATGTGTGTGATCACTGCCACACCATTCACTATCAAAACCCTAATATTGTCGCTGGTTGTATTCCTGTTTATGAAGATAAGATACTACTTTGCAAACGGGCTATCGAACCCCGCTATGGCTGCTGGACCTTGCCTGCGGGATTTATGGAAAACCAAGAAACCTTAGAACAAGCCGCATTACGCGAATCCATGGAAGAAGCAAACGCCAATTTAGAGCTAGAACAACTCTATTGCGTATTCAGCCTACCCCACGTGAATCAAGTTTATGTCATGTTCCGAGCTAAGTTGTTAGATCAAACTTTCGCGCCGGGGGTCGAGAGCTTGGAAGTTAAATTATTTGATGAACAAGAGATTCCTTGGGATGAATTGGCTTTTCGTACCATCCACTACACATTGAAATATTACTTTGAAGACCGTCAACGCGGTCAATTTGAGCTACGTTCACATCAGGTGGAACCCGCAGCCCAAAAGTCATCCTGATCATGGGGAATACAACGGATCTTTCCAGTTCGCTTCCATCACAAACCACTCCCCATCTAACTTTTGCCAACGGGACTCGACTTTAAGAATCCGGCCTCGTTCTGGCAAAATCTTATCCCGCCCCGCCAAAGCAACATTGCAGGTCACCTGGGCCATATCGCCATCTAACGTCACATTGAGATCATTGACGAAAACATGGAGATTTTTATGACGCCGATTGTGGACTAATATCACCCCCCGTAAATTCGCCCTGCGCATGTGTTTGTTGCCCAGAAAATCCTCATGCACAGGGGCTAAGGTCTGGCTGAGCTCTTTTGTCTCGACCCCTTTGACCATCTGTGCGACCAAATCCCGAATCTGCTGTTCATCATCCACCGGTTCACTACAGCCCACCATGAAAAATAGGCTGATCAGAAGAAAAATAGAGAAAAACCCAACATTCGATGTATTTTGTGACTGATTCAACATATCCACATATTCACTATGACAATTTTGTGATACCGGTCGCTGATTTAATAACCAAAATCATTAGCCTAGGTAAATGCCGCTATATATAAGACCAATAGACTAACAATAACCTGGGGACAACGCGATGATAAGTTTTACTAATCCATTTACGCTCAAAGGCATTAGCCAAGGCTTAGGATACCTTTATCAACGCCAGGAAAAACTCTATCTCGCCCAGGCCGCTGTAATAACTGCTCTTGGCTACGCTATGCTGGCCTTATTCCCGCTCATGACACTGTTAGCTCTATTCAAAAGCATCGTTGGCATCAGCAGCGCAACAGGATTTATGGCTTGGCTAGGCGCCGTAGTCTGGATCTTGCTAACCGTGTTTGCCGGTAGTGTCACTATCGCGATGCTATTGGTAAAAACACAAATGCCCAGTGGCTTGGGACTCAAGCAAGATAAAGCCCCACGCTTGCATGAATTATTACACGATATCAGTCAGTCTTATGAGTCACCCAAAATTGATCGTATTATTATCCATGACCATTATGCACTGAATATCGTGAATGTACCGCGCTTTGGTTTACCTTTTTTTAGTGTAAAGGTGTTACATATCGGTTTACCTGTATTACAAACACTTAACCCACCTCAGTTTAAAGGCGCACTTGCTCGTAAACTTGGACAATATTCTGCTGCTCATAACAAGCTAACCCATTGGATGTATCAATGGCGCCAATATGCCCAACAATACAAACAAGCTTACCGTAAGGCACCACAGGCATTTTATTGGCCACTGTACCGACTATTCCAGTTTTACACGCCTTTGCTCAACGCATGCACAGTACATGCAGCAAGACACGATGAGTTAGAAGCCGATGTTTATGGATTACAAACAATGAATGACAGCGAATTGGCCGATGTCATCATCCGTTATAGCGTTTGTAAAGTTTTCGTAGAACAAAAATACTGGCCAAGCATGACTTACCGTTTGCAGCAGAACCCTGAGAAAAAAACCTACTTACCCCATATGAATATGCCAGCCACGCTGCGCAAATCACTAACTGAAAGTACGTTTGCACAAATACTCAAAGACTTACTCAACACCGACCCCGCCTGGCATGATATACAACCCAGCCTACATTCACGCTTAGAACATCTTGGCCAAACCAAATTAAATATGCCGCCGCCCACTATGGAAACTGCAGCACAACGATATCTTGGGGAAGCCTTCAGTGCTGTGGTTAAATTACTCGATAAACAGTGGTTAACTAAAAAAGTAAACGTTTACAAAAAGCCGCCTGTAGCGCAAACCACGGATAAGCCCCAAACAGCATCCGCACCACCGACTAAACCACCAGTAGAAGCTCACTCAACCAACACGCCCTCACAGCCTGTCCAGGTAAAGAAAACAACGCTTTGTGTTAGAGAGAAACAATACCAAGCACTGCGTAGCAAAGCACGACAGACAACATTAAACCAACATGAAGTTTGGCAACTGGCTAGCTTAGCAGAAGAATTCGACGGTAAGGCAGCGGCCATCGTGTTATATCAACAAATACTACGGCAAGATCCACAACATGCAAAAACACTGTTTGCAGTAGGCCGCATTTTGCTATCGCAGAACGATCCTTCCGGTATTAAAATTTTAGAACGTGCCATGAGCATCGATAAAGGTTGTGTTGCACAATCGTGCTGGATGTTAGCCCAATACTTCAAACGTACAGGCGATGAGAACCAATCAAAAATCTATCTAGAGCGTGCAGCTAATGTGAGTGCCGCAGCATAAACTTAAGAATATAAATGCGCTCGTGACCAAGGAACCTGATTATTGTGTTCTCGCGCAAACACAATTTGGAAAAGCTGCAAATTTGCTGAAGTAAACGCAGATAACGAGCCCGCCAAATATAAACGCCAGGCGCGGACAAAGTGTTCATCAAACATATCGGCTATGCTATCCACATTATCCTCAAACCGTACTAACCAATGCTCTAATGTTTTTGCATAATGCAAACGAATATTTTCAATATCGAGCACAGAAAAACCATTGGGTTCGAATATATCCATCATCTCCTTTAAAGCAGGCGGATAAGCACCGGGGAAAATACGCTTTTCAATCCAAGCATTCATCAAGCCAGGGCGATTACGGCCAATAGAATGAATTAACCCCAAGCCTTGTTCAGTCAAGCAACGGTCAATGACTTCACCTAAAACCTGATATTGCTTTTTACCGACGTGTTCTAACATGCCAACAGAGACAAATGCATCGAAACACCCTTCGATATTACGATAATCATCTTCGATATATTCGACTTGGTAGGTTAAGCCTTCTTGCTTAGCGCGTTCGGTTGCATAGACAATTTGTTGATGGGAAATATTGTAGGCTTTTATCTTTACACCATAGTGCTTAGCAAAAAACCGGGCTAATCCTCCCCAACCGCAGCCTGCTTCAACCACTGTCTGGCCTGGTTGAAGGCGAAGCTTACGTGCAATATGGTGCAACTTAGCGACTTGCGCCTGCTCTAATGTCATGCTGGGCTCAGGGAAATAAGCACAAGTATATTGCGTCGCTTCTTTATCCAGCCACAAGGTATAAAAAGGGTTACCTAAGTTATAGTGATGGTGAATATTTTTTTGCGATCCCGCTAGCGAATTAAACCTGGGTGGATGGCGTAAAAACTGTAACCACTCGCTAAATCGATGCCCTCGCCTATGGCTGCCGCGATAAGCAACATCCAGCAACTCGACAAAGTCTCCTTGCACTAAAAGCCGTTGGGTCGTATACAAGTCACCAAAATAATATTCAGGATCGTAAGCTAATAGCCACAGGGCCGCTCTGTCTGAAATAAAAATTTTATGTGTAGAATGGGATTGCT
>CAZPAE010000200.1:0-5562 GCA_964584455.1 uncultured Thioalkalispiraceae bacterium | reverse complement strand
GTTCCATCAAAATCAAATGTAATACATTTTATCACTGAATATAATTTCTAAACTCTCTATATCAGCCAACGGATACAACTTCTGGCTTTGTGAGAGGCTCAATGTTTTTTTGCTCTTCATCAACCAACTCAAATCGACCCCAGTGACTCACAATTGTTTTGCGTTCATTTCTGGGCATTTCATTGATTCTTCTATCATTGTAGACAGAATCATTATTGTAATGTGTAGTAGACACCTCTTCTACGATACATCCTTTATCAGACCAAAAACGATGCCACACACCAGGAAGTACAACAGATGTTGCACCAGGGTGAAGTGTTCTTCTATGCCCATCGATCTCACATTCGAATACACCACTTAACACTTGAAATGTTTCTTCTTTTCTTTTGTGATAGTGGACAGGGTGTTTTTGACCAGGTAATACTACAATAAGTTTTTTACAATACTCACGGTTAATACAATCTACAATTAAAGCCCCAGTCTCGCGGAAATTCTCTATGCCATAATGATGCGAAAATTCGATATTAAAACCACTATCTAATGTTATTGATGCTTCATTCAACATCGCCTTAACCTGATGTATAGCATCTTTTAATACCTTTGTAGCAGGTGCTTTGGGAGTTTGAACATCTGATGGCATTATGGCGCCATCTTTTTTGATAGCATTAGTCGCCACCATACCTTCTTGCCAATGTTCACTTGATAATTGGCCTTCTGTATAAGGCATTGCAAAATAGATATCATCCTTTGTAATTACGCTACGTGGCTTGATACCTTTCTTAACATATATGCCGCGTTGCAAGCCATTTAGTGACTCACGTTCTATTTCAGTCACAGGTCGAATGTCACTTGCACCACATAGTTCAACTGCATACTTGTATGCTTCTATCCACTTATCAAGCTGTTCCGGTGTAGATGAATATGCATTAAGTTTTATCTTGTCTGTTTCGTAACCCACATGTCGCTCGAACATTTTCGCACCCTTCGCTACTGCAATTTGTACAGGTACTGTTTCATTTGGATCTTCATGTGTTGACCAACCGATGGTCAGTTTTCGATATCGTTTTTTAAGTGTATCAATGTGGTTTAAATTAAAATCGTTCTTTGGAATTGGGTAAATCGATACACAATGCATTAATGCATGCGCAATTCCTCTATGTTCAAAAAAACTAGAAACTCTATCCACATCTGAAACATCTAACCCACCTGTTGACACGATAACTGGCATGGTCGCTTCAGCCACCGCTTCGAGTAACGGCCAATCTTTTGCCGAGCAACTGGCAACTTTGATAAAATCAAACCCCATGCTTGTAATAACTGGTACCGACTCATTATCAAAAGGGGTACACATTGTTAGCATGCCTTCTTCTTTTACCGCATCAAATAAGGTTTTCCAATCACTTTGGCTTAATCGCGTAGACAAAAATCGAGGGATATGTTTGTTATCGCTATTCTCTTTATGATCAGGATGAATAAATGAATCCAACTGAC
Source organism: uncultured Thioalkalispiraceae bacterium (assembly GCA_964584455.1). Taxonomy (GTDB): domain Bacteria; phylum Pseudomonadota; class Gammaproteobacteria; order UBA6429; family Thiohalophilaceae; genus CAZPAE01. Next base: position 4,071 of record CAZPAE010000200.1, on the reverse strand, counting down.
GAAATTGAAATTTTATAGCAGCACGTACATTATGCTTACGAACAATTTTTCCACACTCGCGAATAATCTTTAAACCATGCTCAACACTGCCTTGGTGATTATTTGCGAGATCTAGTACAAATAAATCATTAAAATTAAACTCTTGCATCATTAATACCCCTCTACTTTGTCAAAGTTAAGTATCGTTCTTTACTCATTTCGCTAAGGAAAGAGCATCGGTGGTATAACCATTAGTATAGTCAATACTAACAGGACATTTATTTTGCTCAGACATATGCGCAGCGGCAATGACAAGCATCGTTTCGAGTCCACGTTCCAATGTGATGGGCGAAACATTTTGTGAACTATTATTTAAACTAGACTCTATATGGTTCATTTCCTGATAGAAATCATCTGGGCGTGTTTTCTTGATTTCTGATGTCGTCGTCACACCATCATTTGTACCGTGAATAACAGTGTCGATACCAGGCTTATTACCACAGTGCCATTCAATAAAGCCTTCATCACACTGTGCTCGGGCCCATTTACCAGTTGGCTGTGTCACGACGTCCTGAACGATTCGACCTATCATTCCTTTCTCAGTACGCACCTGCATAAGGCATATACTGTCATAATCTACCTTGTCATTTTTCACATACTCCATGGTAGCTGATACTTCTGTGATTCTCCCCATGCCTGCTGCGATTGAGAAACTTTGCCATAAGTTAATCGCATGTGAGTGTTCACCACAGGAACCACCACCTCGTTGCCAAAAACCAAGGTATGTATCTGAGGGACCATCAAGCCAAGGATGTGCCATGAAAATCCCACCCCAGTACTCACGAAATTCAACATCAAGAGTAATTATATTTCCTAGTGTTTTTTGTTTTAGGTAGTCTGACATTATCAGTGCGGACTTACTAATTGCATGGTCATAACCAACAAAAATACTACAACCGGATTCATTTGCTTCATTGAGTAATTCCTGTGCCCCAGCTAAATCAGGTGTACATAATGGTTTTTCGACCAAAATAGTTTTTGCACCTTCCTTTATTGCCTGTCTTGCTAATGTCATATGGCTATCAGGTGGTGTCCCAACAATAACAAAGTCGTAACCGCTGTTTGGGATATCCTTCGATTCATACAAACCAATTTTGTCGTCCCAGGCACCATAACGTGACGGGTAAATATCATTCTTTGTTCGTAGCAGTGCCTCAGGATCGATATCACACATATCCACAGACCACCCTTTACGCCTTGAGGCTTGGGTTAAATGATTCCCAATTGAACCGCATCCAAATACTTTAATTTTGTTCATTAGTTCCTCGTGATAACTAAAAAAATATATAAATAGGTTTATTACATATACGTGTATTGTGTAAAAAACTAACCGATTACGGAGGCATAATCACCGTTGCGGATGATTTCACCACTATTCATTGCATAGATAACATCACAATACTTAAGAGTAGTGACACGATGCGGAATAACAATCACGGTCACTTCCCCTTTTAAATGGTTAATTTCATCTACAATTTCTTTTTCAGTATTGCTATCCAATGCACTTGTTGACTCATCCATAACAAGAACCTTTCGACCATGATAATATGCTCGAGCAATTGCAATCCTTTGTCTTTGTCCACCAGATAACCTTGTTCCCCGTTCTCCAATCACGGTATCTAGCCCTTGCGACAAATTTTTTAACAACTCACCAAGTCTAGCCTTATGTAATGCATCCATTACTTTTAGATCATCAATTTCATCATCAAGGATCCCAAGAGCAATATTTCGCCTCAACGTATCATCAGTAACAAAAATATCTTGTGGTAAATAAGCCACTTGTGATTGCCAGTTCATTAAATCAGTGACAGGTACACCATTGTATTTAATTTCACCCTCCTGAGGTTGTAGCAATCCTAACAACACATCTATCAGCGTTGTTTTACCAGAACCTGACTCACCAATGATACCGACCGCATCCCCTTTAAGGATCTTCAGATCAATGTTTTTCAATGCGGCAGCATCACCCGCAGGATAGGTGAATGAGACATTTTTTAATTCTATACTTTGAAATGGTGTACTGACGTAATTTGTATTCTTTATTTTAGTCTTATACCTAGCGTTAAACTCTTCAAATGCTTCAACATTTTTGTTTGACGATATCTTTTTTAAGTCTTTATAAAGCAGATGAACTGTGTGTCGACCGACACGCAATTTAGTTAAGCAACTCAGCATTTGATTTACAGATGGCATTAATCTCATTGCTGCCACCGCAAATGCAGTCACTATCGCCAATAGCATTTGCATATCTTTTTGCAGAAGCATAGTAATTAACACAAGCAATACAACAAAGATGACTAGCAATAACTCAACAATATATTTAGATGATGTCGTTATAATCGATGATCTGACTCTGGCATGTGCAAGACCATCTGCGCTGTCATAAACGGCTTGACTAAAGTAATCTGTGATTCCGTAGACTCGGTTTTCCCTGAAACCAATCATGCCTTCCTGGATATTTTGCACCATTTTTGAAGAATAAATGTTGGCTGATTCACCATATACATTAACCCGTTTTCTAAACAACTTATCATAGCCATAGACTACACTTAGCAGAAGAATTAGTAATGTGCCGAGTGTTACCATATCTAGAATAGCGAGGAATGTAAGTATAAAAATTGCGATAACCCCATCGCTAATAATTCTAAGTATCGACTGCATAATCGCTACTGCAAATTGACCTGCAATAGTTTGAATATTGTAAACATACTCCGAACTATTCCTACTAAGATAATCTGTATATTCCATTTCCTGGTATGCATACATCAAGTATGTCCGTAACTTGACAGCAAACTCATAACAAATATCAAGAATTTTTCTATTTACAAAAATTGCAAGTATTGCTTTTAGCACAAACACAGCAGCAATAACGCCACATAGGACTAAAATGAGATCCTGTGTATTTTCAAAATATTTAACAGTATCAGGGAAATAAGCCGATAACCTAGCAGATAAAAAATCTGGATTAACCAGCATAGTAACGAATGAGGCTACGAGGCCAATTCCAAGTAAGTCTAAGATTGATAATACTAAAAAGAGCGGAATCAACCATAAAAGGCTGAATTTTTCCTTCCCGACAATGAAATTGACTTCTCTAATATAATTCTTAAAGCCGGAAAAGTTCACACACAAACCTATATTTTGATGAATATTTTCATAAACAATTAGATACGCTAAGTAACTATGATTACTTGGTTATCTTTATAAAGTCCTTACCAAGTCGTATGCATTTAACATTCGCCATCTTGTCACCCTCAAATATATTTAATACGCTTCTAACTTCGGTGATATCAAGTTTATCGAACTTGTGCGACAAATAGTCATCCCAGCTTCCGGATCTGCGTAGTACTTTTCTAGCAAGCTTGCGCATACCTATTGATGTTGCTGCTAGACGCTCACGTAAAATATTTTTAGTCGATAGAGGAAAAGCATCTGTTTTATTCGCCTTATCGCCTATTTTATCTAGAATTTTTTTAACCATCAGCTCCGACGATACAACGTTACTAATGTTTAGCACATATGTAGAATAATCTATGTTCGGCTTATGTAGTTGTTTCTTATCACTCGATTCATCAATGCATCCCTTCAAGGCTTCAACGAGTGCTTGTGGTGATTCACATTGCACAGAACATTCAAAAGGAATCTCTTTCTCTCTTAAAGTATCTTTCACTGGCCTCAATGCATAACCTGGAACACCTGCAGCATAAGCTTCCACAGAGGTCACACAGTAGTGATGAATTAATGCCTTGGCTGATAGGATCCAGGGATGGACTGAGTAATCACCCTCAACGTGTACATTACTGTATTGATCGGCCAGCTTTAAATAAATTTCCTTGTTCTCAACTGGATGAGGTCTAATAACAAAGTCAGTATCGGGATAAGTATTTGCTAGTAGAGGAACAGCTTCAAGAAATGAATCCATCGTTTGTTTTTTTACTTTTTGATACCGCCTAAAATTATCCAATGCTTCTTCTGTTTTGATGATTTTCTTTTCTTTCAGTGATTTCACATAATCCAAATCAGAAAGAAAAT
>CAZPAE010000199.1:0-5567 GCA_964584455.1 uncultured Thioalkalispiraceae bacterium | reverse complement strand
GGCTATTTTCATTTGCCTGTTGGTGCACACCCAACAAGATACGGTCTGTCACATACAGAGTTTCTGACCAAGCTAGGCCACTTATAAATAAAGAAAAGAATAAGCTTAAGAGTCCGATTTTTTTCATTGTTATTTATGCTGCAATGCCACTATGGCGTAGTAGGGCATCGATCGTTGGCTCGCGGCCACGGAAAGCCACAAATAAATCCATTGGTTCTTGGCTTCCACCTTGTTCAAGAATACAGTGTAGAAACGCTTCGCCGGTTTTGCGATCAAAAATGCCATTTTCTTCAAATTTAGCAAAAGCATCAGCCGATAAGACCTCTGCCCATTTGTAGCTATAGTAACCTGCCGCATAGCCACCTGCAAAAATATGTGAAAAACCGTGCTGAAAGCGATTAAACGCCGGTGGTTTCACCACAGCCACTTTATCACGTACCTCATCTAAGGTTTCCTGGACAGGCGCAACGGCATCGGGTTTTAATTCTGCATGTAATCGAAAATCAAATAGCGCAAATTCCAGCTGTCTCACCATTTGCATGGCAGACTGAAAATTCTTTGACGCTTGCAGCTTATCGAATAAATCATCCGGTAATACCTCACCGGTTTGATAATGCCCGGTAATAATGTTCAATGCATCGCGCTCCCAACACCAATTTTCCATAAATTGACTGGGTAACTCCACCGCATCCCATGCCACCCCGTTAATGCCTGAGACACCAATATAATCTACTTGGGTCAGCATATGATGCAAACCATGTCCAAATTCATGAAATAGCGTGTTCACTTCATCATGGGTAAATAATGCAGGCTGATCACCCACAGGTGGAGATAAATTACAGGTTAAAAAGGCCACGGGGGTTTGTACATCGCCATCATGCAATCGATTACGACCAATACAATCATCCATCCACGCGCCACCGCGTTTATTTTCACGGGCATATAAATCTAAGTAAAACTGCCCTCGCGTGACACCTTGCTGATCTTTAATTTCATAAAAACGCACATCGGGATGCCAGGTATCCACATCCGTGACTTCTTCAATGTTAATACCATATAACCGCTTCACCACCTCAAACAAACCCGGTATCACTTTGGTTTCAGGAAAGTAGGGCTTAAGGGTTTCTTGATTAATGGCATATTGATGTTCGCGCAATTTCTCACTGTAATAACCCAAATCCCAAGCTTGTAAATCCGTTAGCCCTTGTTGTGCTGCAAATTCGCGTAATGCATCTAAGTCGCGTTGGGCATAGGAATGGGATTTATCTGCTAAGTCATTTAAGAAGTCGAGAACTTGTTGTGATGTTTTGGCCATCTTACGCGCTAAAGATCGCTCAGCAAAATTAGCAAAGCCTAACAACACCGCAGACTCATGACGTAAAGCCAATATCTCTTGCATTACATCACTGTTATCAAACTCACCGGCATTGGGTCCTTGGTCTGAAGCACGCGTCACATATGCCTGGTACATTTCGTAACGTAGCTGCCGATCATCGGCATAACTCATCACTGCATAATAAGATGGAAAATCTAAGGTAAACAACCAACCGGTTTTTTCTTTTTGCGCCGCGGTTTGTTTTGCTAATGCACGCGCCGAATCTGGCAGGCCAGCTAATTGTTGCTCATCGGTAATCAGCTTTGTCCATGCTTGCGTTGCATCTAATACATTCTCTTCAAACTTGGTTGTGAGCTGAGACAGGCGTTGTTGAATTTCTTTGAAGCGGGCTTTTTTATCTTCCGGCAAGTCAAAGCCAGATAACTTAAAGTCACGTAAAGCATTATCAACCACTTAGCGATGCGCTACAAACAGTGCCTCATACACCTGGCTATCACGTTTAATAGAATCATACGCTTTGAATAGCGCCTCATTTTGTCCCATCTCGGTGGCATAATCACTGAGCTTGGGCAAGCATGCGTTATAAGCATCTCGCAGCCCATCTGAATTAACCACTGAATTCATATGGCTGACCGGTGCCCAAAGTCGATTGAGCTGATCGTCAGCCTCTTCAATGGGCTGAACAAAATTATCCCAATTCGGTTTTGCCACTTCGTTTAATAAGCGCTCGACTAAAGCACGATTTTGGGCCAAAACCTGATCAACCGCAGGCTCCACATGCGCCGGCTGGATCTTTGAGAAAGGCGGCAAGCCCTTTAAATTCAACAATGGATTATTCATCAACGACCTCTACATCGTATTTCAGTGGATTCAGTGTTATAACATGTTGTTTAGTAAAGACGAAATAGCAGCAACATGACAGCAAACGATCATTTAACAGCCCCTTACGAGCACTTAACGCCTGAGCTCATTTTAGCTGCGCTAGAATCAGTACAACTACAACCAACCGGGAGCCTATTAGCTTTAAATAGTTATGAGAATCGGGTTTATCAAGCCGAGCTCATTGATGATAGTTTCATCATTGCCAAATTTTACCGGCCAGGTCGTTGGGATAAGGCCAGTATTTTGGAAGAACACACCTTTGCTCAAACCTTAGCAGAACACGATATTCCCATCATCGCCGCCCAGGTTATTCAACAACAAAGCCTATTCGAATTTGAGGGATTCTGGTTTGCCATTTACCCACGCCGTGGTGGACGCTGGCCCGAGCTCGATAACCCGGAAAACTTAAAACAATTAGGCCGACTGATTGGGCGTATCCACAATATTGGCCAAACGCAACGCTTCGAACATCGCCGCCGACTCAGTGTGCAAACCTATGCCCAAGAAGCATTGGACTATGTACTCGAACATGACTTTGTGCCACCGGAATTAGAACACAATGTACAACAAGCCGCGCAAGCGCTCATTGATCATATCCAAATGGTCTTCGATGGCATTGCACCACGTTACTTGCGCATTCATGGTGATTTTCATCCTGGTAATATTCTTGCAACCGAACAACAGTTTCATTTTGTCGATTTAGACGATTGTTGTATGGGTCCAGCAGTACAAGATCTTTGGATGTTATTATCTGGCGAGCAAGATGAGATGGCGCAGCAATTGAAAACCGTTTTAGAAGGTTATGAAACCTTTATCCCATTTGATTATAGCGAGATTAGTTTAATCGAAGCACTACGGGGATTACGATTGTTGCATTACTCTGGCTGGTTAGCACGACGTTGGCATGATCCGGCCTTTAAACAACATTTTCCTTGGTTTAATACCCCTCGCTACTGGGAAGATCAGATCATGACCTACCGTGAACAACTCGAACGTTGTCAGCTACCGGCACTTGATCTGAGCTAAACCATCGCGGGTAGTAAAGGTACCGGTGTCGGCGCAATCACACACACCTCAGCCCGCTTTTCATCTTCTGCTAACAATAATCCTTCGCGAAAATATTTAGCGGCATTCTCCGGCTCATCTAACTGTTCCATTAATTGGCCTAGTTCGCGATAAGAATCAGAACGCGGTTGAATACCAATACTGGCATCTAAATAAGAACGCGCTTTCCCCCATAACTGATTACGCATACATAAACGCCCTAGCGTGAGTAACAACACGGGATTGTTTTCATTATTCTTTAACCAGGTTTCCGCTGTTGCTAACTGCTTATCTGCATCTTTCGCACTGGCCATACCATAAAGATAGGCCAGATCATTGTCCCATTGTTTTTTCATACTTTCACGCACCACGCTAATCACATCATTATGCGCATCAAGTAATAATAAACAACGCACATAATGACGTACTAAGGTTAAATCCTGACGCAGTGCTTTAGGTGTTTGCTGCCAACTCTGGCGTAGCTCATCTAATTTATTATGCTGTGCGGCAATACTAATGAGTTCACGGTATACCGTTGTTTCAAGTTCATGCAACGATTCAGGTCTTAATACTTGCTGCTTACGTAATTCTGGAATTAATTTTTTAAGATCTTGCCAACTTTTTAGCATCTCATAAATACGCGCTAACAAAAATAACACGTGAGTATGCTTAGGCATCTTATTGTGTAACTGCACCAATGTCGCCAGTGATTGTTCTAGTTGACCGTGCACCAATTGCAATTCAGCTTGAGTGAGCTGTACGGCAAACGCTGAACCAGCCATACTCTTGTGCGCCATCGCTAAATAATGATCGCGGCGCTCGGATGCACCTTGTTTTTGCGCTGCTCGTGCGGCTGATAAATAGTTAAGTAATGGAATATCACTGTCTTTTACATGACGTATCAAGAAACGCTCTGCCCGTGGCCAATTACCTTGAGCTAATTCCACTAAGCCTTTGTTACTATCGCGCCGGGCACGAAAACGTTTTTGTTTAGCACGCCAACGATTAAATGATGCTGGCATATGCCAACTATTAATTAAGATACGTATGGCAAAATAACCAATAAAAAACAACACCACACCGAGAATAATAAACAGCGATAAACTCAGCTCGGCTGTCTTTGTACCATGGGCTAAAATAACATAACCGGGATCTTGATAAGCCAGCAAAGCTAAAATCACTGCTATGGTTAAAACAAGTAAAGTACCGAATAACCACTTCATATTAATTCGTCCGCGATGATGATGCAGGTACTTGTTGTTGACTAATCCGATACTGATGCAAGATCTGATACGGTTCACTAATATCGGGTAGCTTTGGTGCAATAGAAGCGGCGGCCAGCTGTCTCAATGTGGTCAGAGTGCCTACTGTTTGGCTAGCTTGTTGATCAAAATGCTGCTCTATCCATTTAATAGCGGTATTGATGCGCTCCTGATAAATCTCGGCCTGCCCTGATAACATCGCTAAGCGTGCTTGTTCTAATTGCAAACGTAAGTTTTCCATTAAAAAGAAACGTTGTTCCGGCGTTAACATGGGTGCAATGGGTTGGGCATGATCGCGAATCACAATTAAGTTCTTTAAATCGTGCCATACCGCACTCGGTAATTGAGCCCAAGAACTCACTTCCTCGGTTTGTGTTTGTGTTGCGGGTTTCGTTTGTTCTGCTTGTTGGCGCGATGCCGGATCTGGGGTGGCCAATGGTAGTGCTTCCAAGTCATTGGTTAATGCGCTGATAGTCAGTGATAGCCCAACTAAATCGGCTTGATCCACCTGTTTTAATTTTTGAATGGTAGTTGCCAATGCTTTACGCACTTTTAATATGCCCGGATCGCCGGTTTCTTTTAAACGTTGATCGGCCGATTGTAGTGCAACAATAGCAGTGGCCACATCCCGTTCGAATAACAAACGATAATTGGCTAACTGGCTTAAGTATTCCGCCTCCATGATTAACCAATCTTTTTGTAGATGCTGATCTTTCTCACGTAATACTTCGATATATTGATTAAGCTGAGCCTGCTGCTGTTGCATGGCCTCAAGGCGTCGATCTAATTTTGCTTGTAGTGTTGCATTGCCCTGGCGCAATGTAGCTTGTGCGGTTTGAATATCGGTAATGGTTTGTGTGGTTTGCTGATACAAGCCATAGCCATACCAACCCCCTGCACCCATCGCCGCTAATAAAAAGACGATGACAACAAACCAGCCTAATTGACCAGACTGCTTAGGCTTGTTGGACTGGCTTTTCGGTTTTGCTTTTGGTTTGGCTTGCTCCGCGGCTGGCGCAGTATCTGATGCCTGTTTTGATGTT
>CAZPAE010000198.1:0-5574 GCA_964584455.1 uncultured Thioalkalispiraceae bacterium | reverse complement strand
CAAACAGCAAGCTGAATTAAATATACCTGATCCAAATACCTTCTATGGCGGCGATACAAAGGGCTATACCGATTATCCTAGCCTAGCCAGTGAGACGGAAGCGGTGGTCTAAATGAAGACGGTATTAGTTACCGGAGCAACCGGCTTTGTAGGATCACATGCATTAGAAGCATTGATGCAAGTACCGGGTATCAAGCTGGTTGCTGCGGTACGCCGTCGAAAATCATTACTACCCGACTATGCTGGCGAAGTACGGATAGGTGATTTATCGAATAAAGAAGATATAGCTAGGCTATTATCGGGTATCGATGTGGTGGTGCATTGTGCTGCATGGACTTCGTTATATAAAAATAAAAACAACTCACAACGTTTGTTTTATGAACCAACTATTGAGTTTATTCATGCTGCAATAAGTAGTGGTGTGAAGCACTTTATTAATATCAGTTCCACCTCAGCCGCAGCACCATTGGCCTCAGCCGATCCAGATAGTCCGGGAATAGCGCGATCTTTTTGGCCTCACTTAACTAATGTAGTGAGAATAGAACAATACTTACAGCGTATGGCCGGGTTGCATGGGATGGATGTGACCAACTTACGCTTAGGTTTGTTTGTTGGTCAGCGTTATGCACTTGGCTTATTACCTATTTTGTTGCCTAGATTGAAAACACACTTAGTGCCATGGGTTGCCGGTGGTAAAACAAGCTTGCCGTTAGTGGATGGTCGAGATATTGGTCAAGCCATTATGAAGGCTGCTATGAGTGATCAGCAAAAGGGTTACCAAAGCTATAATATTGTTGGTCCTACAGTACCGACTGTGCGAGAGGTTATCCAATTCTTGCATGATGAGTTTGGTTACCCATTACCACATTTCTCTGTACCGTTTGGTTTAGCTTATCCTTTTGCTTGGTTAATGGAAATGCTAGATGTCATTATGCCGTTCGAGCCATTGGTCACGCGTAGCATTATTCATATCTTAGAAGAGACGCATGTCAACAATTGTAAGGCATCTCAAGTACTTGGGTATGAACCTCGGTTCTATTGGCAAGATGCTATTCGGGCGCAAGTTGAAGAGATGAAACAACAACAAACAGCGATGAGTATGGCTCGCCCAACGAGTTAATACGTTGTAATATATGAGGTAGGTAACAATTAGGGCGCAGACGATGGGAAGCAAAGGTGACGTAAATCGACGGCGCATTGTCAGTGCAGCGGACGATCTGTTTTATCGGCGTGGTTTTGAACATACCTCTTTTACTGATATCGCCGATGCTGCCAGCATACCGCGTGGTAATTTTTATTACTACTTCAAGACTAAGGACGATATTCTTTCTGCGGTTATACAACAGCGTAGTCAGGATATTAAAAATATGTTGGCACAATGGGATGAAGAGTTTTCCAGTCCTCATGATCGTTTAAAACGCGAAGTAAAAATGATTGTTAATTCGCAAGAAAAAATAAAAGAGCATGGTTGCCCGCTCGGTTCGTTATGTCTTGAGTTGTCCAAGTTGCAGCATATGCAACAATATAGTGCAAATGAGATGTTTGAGATATTTCGTGACTGGAATGCACGTCAGTTTAGTTTGCTTGGTTATGAGCAAGAAGCAAACCAACTTGCATTGCATTTATTAGCTCGCATACAAGGCATTGCTACCATTCTCAATGCCTATGAAGATCAAGCATTCTTAGAGCATGAAGTTGCATTGTTGGATGATTGGATCGATCAACATCATCGCCAGGTATCTTCTACCGCTTAATGATTGCACTATTTTCCATCCTGTGATTGCTCACATTCTTTGATACACCATACAGTATGACTAAAGTGAAGCCTATGAGCCTATTTTAGGCTTACTGTCAGTGTGTCCAGTATGTCATGCTGCTATGATTTGGCAACGCACATTACATAGGAATCTGTTAATATTCCGCAGGTTAGGCCTTGCGGTGACTATATCATCAAGGGATATCGAAAATTCCAAATTAGGATAAGCAACTTTGACGGATTTTGAACAACAGCTAAAACAACGTATTTTAATTCTTGATGGGGCAATGGGTACCATGATCCAGCAATATAAGCTGGATGAAGCCGATTATCGCGGGACACGTTTTGCCGACTGGGCCAGTGACTTAAAAGGCAATAATGATCTATTGGTCTTAACACAGCCACAAATTATTCGTGATATTCATGCTGCTTATCTTGAGGCTGGCGCAGACATTGTTGAAACCAATACTTTCAATGCCAATAGCGTATCTTTGGCAGACTATGATATGCAGGAATTAGTCTATGAGGTTAATTTTGAAGCAGCCAAGATTGCACGTGAGGCGGCGGATGAATATTCGACACCCGATAAGCCACGTTTCGTTGCCGGGGTACTAGGCCCAACCAATCGCACCGCTAGTCTTTCACCTGATGTGAATAATCCGGGTTATCGCAATATCAGTTTTGATGAGTTACGCGAAACCTACTATGAGGCCACCAAGGCATTAATCGATGGGGGCTCGGATATTATTTTGGTCGAAACCGTTTTTGATACACTTAATGCGAAAGCCGCGCTATTTGCTATTGAAGAGTATTTTGAGGATGTGGACCAAAAGTGGCCGGTAATGATTTCCGGCACGATTACCGATGCCAGTGGCCGTACGCTATCCGGGCAAACAGCCCAAGCTTTTTATAATTCACTACGCCACATTAACCCAGTGAGCTTTGGGTTTAACTGTGCTTTGGGTGCCACTGAATTACGTCAACATGTGGAAGACATTGCCAATATTGCGACCTGCCACATTAATGCTCACCCTAATGCCGGTTTGCCCAATGAGTTTGGTGAGTATGATGAAACGCCAGAAGAAATGGCCGCTAAAATTGAGGAATGGGCAAAAAGTGGTTTCTTAAATATTATCGGTGGCTGTTGTGGTACTACACCGGCACATATTAAAGCGATTGCCCAAGCAGTGAGTGTTTATGCGCCGCGTGAGCCTAAGCCCGATGATCATATCACCCGATTAAGCGGTTTAGAGCCCTGTAACATCACCCCTGAATCGTTATTTGTGAATGTGGGTGAGCGTACTAACGTAACCGGTTCAGCCAAATTCAAACGTCTTATATTAGAAGAGCAGTATGACGAAGCACTGAGTGTCGCACGAGACCAAGTTGAAAACGGGGCTCAGGTTATCGATATCAATATGGATGAGGGTATGTTAGATGGCGAACAAGCCATGGTAACGTTCCTCAATCTTTGTGCCAGTGAACCGGATGTGGCGCGCGTACCAATAATGATCGATTCCAGTAAATGGCATATCTTAGAGGCCGGCTTAAAGTGCATTCAAGGTAAAGGCATTGTTAACTCAATTAGCTTAAAAGAAGGCGAAGAAACATTTATTAAACAAGCGAAGTTATGTCGCCGCTATGGTGCTGCGGTGATTGTGATGGCCTTTGATGAAGTGGGCCAAGCGGATACGCAAGCGCGTAAAGTAGAAATATGTACCCGTGCATATAATATTTTGACGAAACAAGTGGGTTTCCCGCCAGAAGATATTATTTTCGATCCTAATATCTTTGCGGTTGCAACCGGCATTGAAGAACATAATAACTATGGTGTCGACTTTATTGAGGCGACCCGTGAAATTAAAAATAACTTACCGCATGCGCTGATCAGTGGTGGAGTGAGTAATGTGTCATTCTCATTCCGTGGTAATAATCCGGTTCGTGAAGCAATTCATGCGGTGTTCCTCTACCATGCGATTCAAGCAGGCATGGACATGGGCATTGTGAATGCAGGTCAATTAGCTGTTTATGACGACTTACCGAAAGAGCTGCGTGAACATGTAGAGGATGTGGTTCTGAATCGCCGCGACGATTCCACTGAGCGATTATTAGATATTGCTGAGAAGTTCAAAGGCGATGGTAAGGCAGCGGAGAAAAAAGAAGACCAAGCCTGGCGGCGTTGGCCTGTGGCAAAACGGCTTGAGCATGCTTTGGTGAAAGGGATTGATAGTTTTGTTGAGGAAGATACCGAAGAGGCACGCCATTCATTTGAACGACCTATCCAAGTAATCGAAGGGCCATTAATGGATGGTATGAATGTGGTCGGTGATTTATTTGGTGCAGGTAAGATGTTTTTACCCCAAGTGGTAAAGTCTGCACGGGTTATGAAAAAAGCGGTTGCCTATCTTATTCCCTTTATTGAAGCGGAAAAAAGCGAAGGTGCCAAAAGTCACGGCAAGATATTAATGGCGACGGTGAAAGGCGATGTGCATGATATTGGTAAGAATATTGTGGGCGTTGTTTTGCAATGTAACAACTTTGATGTCATTGATATGGGCGTTATGGTGCCAGCGAATAATATTTTGGAAACCGCAAAAAAAGAACAAGTGGATATTATCGGTCTATCTGGTTTGATTACGCCATCGTTGGATGAGATGGTCCATATGGCGAAAGAGATGGAGCGCCTGGAATTTGATATACCTTTATTAATTGGTGGTGCTACCACCTCCAAAGCGCATACCGCAGTAAAAATCGAGCAGCACTATCATGAAGCAACGGTATGGGTGAAAGATGCATCGCGTGCTGTGGGGGTGGCCAGAAAACTCATTACACCTGAGTTAAAGCAGGATTTTGTTAGTGAGATGCGTGCTGATTATGAAAAGGTACGAGAAAATCATGCGGGTCGTCGTGCCAAAACTAAATGGCTAAGCTTAGAACAGGCGCGTAACAATAAACATCAGATCGACTGGAATGATTATACGCCACCTACACCCAACTTTAACGGCATCCAAATATTCGATGATATGCCATTGTCATTCTTAGTACCGTATATTGATTGGACGCCTTTCTTCCATACTTGGGAGTTAAAAGGCAGTTATCCGAAAATTTTCGATGATAAAGACAAAGGTGTGGAAGCAAAGCGTTTATTCGATGATGCACAGCAGATGTTAAACCAGATTATTGATGAACGTTGGTTAAAAGCACGTGCGGTGGTGGGCTTATTTAAAGCTAATCAGATCAATGAAGACGATATTGAGTTGGATGTGGAAGGTGAGCGCATTGTGCTACATCATTTGCGCCAACAAACCGAACGGCCACCTGGTAAACCTAATCGTTGCATTAGTGATTTTGTGGCACCGAAGCAAAGTGGTAAACAAGATTATGTGGGTGCCTTTGTGGTGAGTATCCATGGTGCAGAAGAACGTGCCAGTGAATTTGAAAAAGCCCACGATGACTACCAATCGATTATGTTAAAAGCACTGGCTGATCGATTGGCAGAAGCCTTTGCCGAACACATGCATGATCGGGTTCGTCATATTAATTGGGGTTATGTTGAAGGTAATTGGACCCCTTGTACGGGTTTGGATAATAAGCAATTTAATAATCAGCAGTTAATTGGCGAGGATTACCAAGGTATTCGCCCTGCACCAGGTTATCCTGCTTGTCCTGATCACACTGAAAAACCGGTCTTGTGGCAATTGTTAAATGCAGAGCAAAATTGTGGTGCGCACTTAACCGAGTCTCAGGCCATGTGGCCAGCTTCAACAGTGAGTGGTTGGTATTTCAGTCATCCACAATCCTCGTATTTTGGTGTCGGT
>CAZPAE010000197.1:0-5579 GCA_964584455.1 uncultured Thioalkalispiraceae bacterium | reverse complement strand
ATCAACACCTGCAGAATAAAAAACTCTTCCTAGACTTGTTCCAAATTGACCTGAAGCATCTCCATCATAACTAAATCCGTCATTCGTATAGCCTAGATTAAACCGGCCATTTCTACCTCGAAACGCTCCTGTCAGAGAATAACTGCCATCTGTATCAAGCTCTCCAGTAATATCAAGGTTCACACCATAAAATGAATTGTTAGAATTCAAATTCCCGGCAAAACCATCATTATTAAACTCAGCCTCTAAGTTGCCGAACACTGAGTCTAATTGTCCTTTCAAAGAGTAATCTCCATTAGTATCAAAGTTACCAATGATGCCAAGATCTACGCCATAAAATGAATTACTAGAATTTAAACGCCCTGAAATTCCATCGTTGTTGAACTCAACACCTAAACTGCCAAAATCCGTTCCCACAAGTAAGTTCGCATTATAACTTCCGTCTAGATTAATACTGCCATTTCCAAAGACATCTATACCAGGCCCGTTAAGATCAACAAAGCCAGCGAAAACTTCACTATTAGTGGAAATATTACCCCAAGAAAAATCATCAAAAATATTTCTTTGGCCATATCGCAAAAGCCAATCGCTACTTGGTGGTATCTGATCACCAGCTATAGATAAAGGCACACCGCCACCTATTTCTGCATAGAGGCTATCGCCGCCATTTCGTGCTGAAATACTACCGCTACTACCAGGCTCGATATCTTCGATGCCCAAAGAAGGACCAAACCGTTCATCGAATAATTGGTTTAGTTTGTTATCGTCTAAACCACCAACAAAACCAGCTCTCGGAGCAGGAGGATTAGCAGATAGATTACTTCCTATATACCCTAATTCCCAGCGTCTTTCTCCTGACAAACTATCTCGAATCTCAACAGGGTTGACGAAGGTATCAGCAAGCGCTCTAGCAAAAATACTGGTCGCATCTGGCTTATAAGTGCTCTTCCTATCATTTAATTGATAGTTTACATAGCTACCTACACCACTTGAAATCGCATTGGTTAAGAATGTAGCGCCTACAACATCGGGGGTTGTTGCACCAGTTGTATATTTCTGATAACCCTCAATAGAACCTCCATAAACACTATCCGCAATATTACGGTTGATATAACCGGTAATAGGGGCGGCAATACTACTGGCTGCCACATTGCGCCAATCAAAATTATCGAAGAAATTACCGCGCTCAACTAAGGCCGAGGCAGCACTACTAGCGATACCTTGCCGTATTCCTGCACCGACATCTGCAACAAATTGTGAATTACTAAACGTATCCCACCACGATACGGTTGAGGCAGTATCCGATATCGCATTAATATCATTCACCGTGTTAACGGTATCCGCAGCATCGCTGGCGCTATTCGCTGTAGAACTAAAGGCAGCATCCAGCCCAAAGGTAAACAGAGAAGTCAACGCCCTGGTTTTAAATGTGTCCCGAATATCCCCTTTATCCACCTCTTCAATAAGCCCCATCTCTTTCGCTGTTAACTGAGACGCATAAGAAGAGACCGCTGCAGTCGCACCTACAGCAATGGCAGCACCAGTGTAGGCTAATATGGTCATACCTGTAGCACCGAAGCCCGCCGCAGCACCAATCCCGGCACCCCAAGCAGAAAACGCTTGCATCATTGCTGGGCCAATTAGCGCTGATACAGCCACGGCAACAGCAATAATTAAGACCGTTTGCGCACAACTGGCTTTGGGTGGTGGTGGTGGATCCGGTAAGGTCGGTGTGGTATCACCGATAGCTAAACCGGGATCGTAAGGTCTAAAGGTATCAGCGTTGTTGTGAATATTGGCCACCACGTTGGGTATTTTTAAACGCTGCCCTTCAACTAACGTCTCTTCACCGGTTAAACCATTGGCATCCGCTAACAGATACCATAGTGATGCATCACCCCAAACCCGTGATGCAATGGTTTGCAATGTTTCACCTGCTTGGACAATCACATCCGACGGAGTACGTGATGGATAGGATTGATTAATGGGCATAAAGTTTTGATCAAAGTCCGCTGAGGTGGTTGGTAAAATACGATCACCAAATGCCCCATGAAAATCTGAATTCATTTCAGCCAGCGAGGCAGCATAATCATTGCGGCTCAAAACTTGGTCGGTTCCTTTATCACCTACCGTAATGCCATTCAAATAATAGAAATAGCGCTCGTTCAACGGATCATCACCGGTATTGATCTGGCTGCGGTATTCTTTGCGTACAATCACTTGCCCGTTGTAATTATTTTTAAATCCGAGTTCACGACCAGCTTGAGCATCAAACACCATTAAGTGATGGCCGTTACTGTTATACACATAGAATGACTCACCATCTTTCCAGCGATCATTTTGTCGATCGGATAAACCTGGATTGGTTGCAGACACCACCACTGAGCGTTCTTTATAGCTATCCCAGTAGTCTTCGATATCATAATTGTATTGAGTGACCTGGGTGGTACCGTAGTTGTTATAGGTACCATCATTGAGACCGCCATTATAGTTCGTATCACCATCAGCTACTTGGTTGCCTGAGGTAATGGTGGAATCTAAGGTTTGACCATCTAACCAATAATTATATTCAGTATTAGTCAGAATTAAGCCTGGCTTCTCATCATCATCAATAAGTGCTCGCGATAATTGCTTTTCACTAATCATGCGATTAGACAAATCATAACGCTGAGCAGAACGACTAATTAAATCACCATTATCGGCAAAGGTTTGATATAACTCGGTTTGCCCACCGACGTTATTAGTACGACTAGCGCGTAAGTTAAATGTTCCACCGGCGCCTTGGTCATCATTGATCCAGGTATTCACAATGGCACCATTTTCATCGTAAGAATATATCTCACCCACATAGTAGCCAGCACTCGAACCATTGGTAGCAAGTTGACTGTCTACCCGGACGCGCTGGCTCAAACCATTGTAACTGATGGAATAACCTGTATTACCGTGCTCTATCACACCTGTGTTGGTATTACGCTGTCCCATAGTGACAGTGAAGCGGTGATTCTTATCGTATCGATAGTAAAAGTCTTGCACACCATCCGGTGTCGTGGAGGTATCCGTATCATATTGGTACGTGGCATGAACCCGTCGACGGTTACCGTAAGCATCATAATAATAGTTAATATCATGATCCGCCCCATCGATTTCTCTGACCCGGTTTAGCTCGTCATACTTCGCAGTAGTCAGTTGATAGGTGGTGCCCGAACCACTTTGGTTAAAGACACTTAAACCTGAGTGATAGCTCTCATGGACACGGTTACCATTATTATCGTATTCATAGTAATAAAACCCACCAGTATTGGGATCATAGGCATTTTCCTCGCCTTTATCCTCGACTGAACGTAAGTAACCGTTATCGTAGTAGCTATAGATTAAGTTCTGACTTTGGCGGCTAACCGACGTTAGGGTAGTATCATCACGGCCAGTGTTGGTACCGGTTTGTATATGCCCGGTTAAATCATAAGTAAAGGCGGTATCCCCCACTTGCTGTTTTAACCAACCAGCATAGTTATAGTAATAGTCAAATACGTGGCCACCCAGATCAATATGACGGCGACTCTTACCAAAATAATCAACGTCATCGGTGATGGTATCGCCAATATCCACTTGTACCGTATTACCATCGTAATCCGTGATGGACTGACTACGGTTCTCATTAACATTGGGGTTAATCGTGGTCTTACGGTAACCGCCTAGGGTCACCGTATCCCGAACCGCATCAGTATCCCCGGTATGGGTATCGATTAACTCCCGGGTGATGGTGGGATCATACTCATAACTGTACTGGGTGGATAAACCTTCCCGATCCACATATTCCACTACACGCCCCATACCATCATAGAAAGTTTTATCTTCTGAGCTAATCGTCACAGTACGATTGCGTGGAATTACCAAGCGTTGGCCCACAGTGAGTAACGCATTCATATCATTGGTGTCTAAACCTAATGCAGTACTATTGGCCACGTTAGCATCATACAACTCACGCCATAGCGTGCGGGTACCCCAAAGCTTTAGTGAGATACTAGCTAAAGTATCACCGGCAATGATTAAATAATCCGGAATATTCAATGTATCTTCATAGATAAACTCATCTGCATCTTCAGGACTACCATGTGCCCGACCATTAAACGCGGCTAAGTTCTGCCACTGTGAACGGGTACCCCAAATCCGTTCAGACAAACTAGCTAACGAGTCCCTTGGGCTGAAGTTATCACCCGGTTGCAAAGAATCCCCTGGCGCTAAGTAATCCCCGTCATATACATTAATCGTATTACCAAAGTTACCTAGGTCAACAGTTCGTCCATCTAGGGCATTAATAGATTTAATCCGATTACCGGCTTCATCGTACTCGTAGCGATCAAAGTAGGCTGAGTTCACATGGGGTGCAATATTTTGACCAAAGGCTCTGTCTTGGCGCACCAATTGGTTCATGTCGTCATAACGGTAGGTCACGGTGAAGTGCGATCGCTCACCCGCGACATTAGGATCAATCAGCTGGGTTCTTTCACGTAAATTACCATGGCTATCATACGCATACTCAGTGGAATAATCTTCACCATCAAATTCGGTCAACAGATTACCCGCATCATCATAAATGCGCCGGTTATCAATGGTATCGATACTAGCAAACTGCGCGTCATAATTTGCATCGGCCAGTGCAGCGTCTTCATCTCTATCTGCACTTTGGCGTTTCACTACATGGTTACCAAACTCATCATACAGATAAATCTCGGTCGGTTTGGCACGCAAGACATCATCGCTACCGATGATAGACTCGGTGTAGATATCCGTGGTGGGGTTGATTTTCTTAATTAAGTTACCGCGATTATCATACTCAAAGCGTACTTCGTTGCCTAAGAAGCTAGCATCGCTCACATCTCTTGCGCCATCGGTTTCAGAAATCACTTCACCAAAGGCATTGAACTCCTCACGACGGTGAATGATATTTTCAAACCCGACAATCTCATCGGCATCTAGCAAATTACCTTGGCTATCGGTGATGGCACCACCATTGGCCAACTGTAACCCGATATATAAACGACGCAGATAATTGGTCTGGCGTCTTTCATTAATCGTCTCATTATAGCTATTGTCACTATCACCATGGCCTGATAGTACACCAGTTTCTGTGTATGTATCGGTACGATAAGGCAAAAGCAGTGTGTGGCTAAGAACGCGCCCTGTCAACCATGAGGATCTTACCGTGCCAGTATAATTATAATATTGCCCACCACTATACCCTCGCACATTATAATCATACGTTGCCTGCCTCACCTGTAAGGAAGTATTTAAATAAAACGTGGTATTGGTATCTGGACCTCGCTGTGAGTAAATATTATTACCGCTAATGTTTGGAGGGCCAAACAGCGAACGGCCTTGTCGTCCGGAATAGGACATCGAGATATTTTGATAATTACTGCCCTTATTACCATGTCCATAGCCGTATAACTTTAAGTAGCTTGGGAAATCGACCCGAAATGTACTCAGCGTCCAATCCCGGTTACGAATACGCTGTTGCATGGTGCCACGGGAGGTCTTATAAGGGACGTAATACCCCGAAAAATCCCAATCCATATAGG
>CAZPAE010000196.1:0-5599 GCA_964584455.1 uncultured Thioalkalispiraceae bacterium | reverse complement strand
ATCGTCACTGGGGGTGAAGGTGAGCATCTCCTGCTCGGCCTGTTCGCCCAGGTTTTTGGTATCCACCAGAAACAGTATCCGCTTGCCCTTGGCATGTGTGAGAATCCGGTACATGCTGGTGATGGCGGTATAGGTCTTACCGGCGCCGGTCGCCATTTGTATCAGCGCTCTGGGCTTGTCTAGCTTGAAGGAATCTTCCAGGTTAGTGATTGCCGTTTCCTGGCAGTCGCGTAGTCCAAGCTCCTTGGCAGGAAGTTTCGTTGGATTCAAAGGGGGTATCTGGGTTAAACGGGTTCTGAGGCTATCACCCTGTTCCAGCCATTCTTTGAGGGTTTCTGGACGATGAAAGGTGAAGACTTCTCTGGAACGGGGTTTGGGATCTCGGCCATCGGTGAAGCGGGTGATGACGCCGGTGCTTTGATAAAGGAAAGGCAGCGGTTCACTATTACTAATCCATTTCAGCTTGGCCCCGGCATAGTCTTCGGTTTGTTTCTCGACATCAGTGATGTTCTGCGCAGCTTCTTCTCGTTTGGCTTCGATAACACCAACCGCTTTCTTGTCCACGAACAATACATAGTCTGCTGGACCTACATCAGTCTGGTATTCCCGAATGGCTTGCCCTAATCCTTCGCTTGGGTCGAATTTGTTCTTGTCCTGCACACTCCAGCCTGACGCTTTAAGCAAGTCATCAATTTTGTCTCGTGCTATTTGTTCAGGGTTTTGATTCGGGGCCATCTATATTGAGTCTTCCTTTAGCACATAACGTTAGAAACCAGGTGCGCCGCTTTTGGGCGTCGGCTGGGTTGACTTGTTATGCACTTTTTCACGCATTAGACAAGGTTTCCTTCTTATACCAACTAATGAACTTATCACTGACATCCTTTGCATCGGAACGTAAATTGTTGGCTGCATTCATTGAAGAGGTAAGTTCAAGCTTAAATTGGCCACGATTATACTCTTCAACGGCAATTACACGCCATGGATCTAAATCAGTATCTCTTTTAGCCGGGCCACGTCCCGATCCTGTTGCGTAATCATCGAAATGCTCAAACATGTTTCTTAAAGCAATTAATGCGTTTTTTTCATTTTGAATAAATGTGTCGTCAAAACGTTTAATAGCTTGGGCGGCATCATTCTCCACTATAGGAAATTTAGTTAAGGTCTTTACAGTATTGCGATACAGACAAAGACGAATAATTAGATTTTCCCATGCATATTCAGTTTCGAAATCCTGTACATCAGCAGTTTCCGTTAAATGTTGCGCTGCAATTTGGAGCATGTTCCAAGCGTGAGTGTGTCTTGGTTTGTAATAATCCCAAATTACACTTTGCTCAATTACATTAGTCATTTATCTCGCCATTGCATTTTTAACTCATAAAGTTTGAGTTAAGTGGCGCTAAAAACAGTGAAGCTGTTTAGCGTCCATGTGCTTAAACAACTTGTTAGCTGATTTTCTTATGATAGTACACCAAATCAAAACCGTTCATATAATTCGTAATACATGCAGTTTTGGTAAAACCAAAGTTTAAATAAAATGCATGCGCTTCTTTATTAAAAGTATTCAACCTTAGAATATTGCACCCAAAATTTTGTGCAATTCTTTCTATCTCGGATAATAGTTTTGTTCCAATGCCTTTGTTTCTAAACGTGTTTTCTACAAATAAATGAGAGATGAAAAACATGTTTAGTGTAGTACTTCCCATGATTGCAGCAACAATTTTTCCTTTACTATCTCTAAAGCAGCAAAATGCCTTTCTAGGTTCTTTCCCTTGTAGCTGTTCTATACCAAAGCTAGTAATAGATTCAGAGAGGTATTTTTCTATCTCTGAATTTTCTTCATATCTTTCTAAGTTTAACTCGTCCATGAAGTTTTCTTTATTCAGCTAACGGTTGAGCCAAGGGGCTGCCGGCAAACTTGGGCGTGTTGTTAGGTATTTTCTTGTTACTTGAGAAGGTCATTTATTGGCCCGCTCTTATCAGTACAATCTTTGAGCTCCCCTAGGGCATAACTAAATCCAGACAATTCGTCAATTTTCAGCTTTGCGATATGTCGATCGTATTTATCGCATACACCCGATTTCCTCTTACTATTTAAGTCAACTACAATAAAAAGCAGATAGACATCCTTTTTCAGAGATTGCTCATTCTCACTATAAATAATCTCACCTGCTCTGTTCCTATATTCAATATCTATTTCATTCAAGATTAGCTGGGCTGAATTATCATTTAATTTATTTTTAACAAATGCAATAGCTTCTTTCCCATACTTTGAAAAGTTTACGTTTACCTGGTATTCCGCATGTGTTGATGAGGAAAATGTGAAGATGAATATTAGACAAAATATCTTCTTCATTTACATACCTAACGGTTAAGCCAAGGGACTGCCAAAAAGCGAACGCGTTTGGCAGTCCCGCTGGCACAGCTGGCAAACTTGGGCGTCTTGTTAGAGACCAGTTTATACATATATTTACACTTTCTTTAATTTAATCAGTAAAATGGGCATATTTCTTAAATTCTGTAACTGCAGAAAACCATTATTCACTTCAATCTTATAGATGATTTTGCTCCGCATATCTTTATATTTAACATACAATAAATTATCTTTTATTCTACAGGTAGCCTCTTCTGTATTGTCTTGTGTTCGGCCTTTCTCAGTATGCTTCATATTCATAACACATTCATTATTCGCTTTGAATTTGAAGGTCATCTCAATATTGATTGTTGGAGGTAACGATTGCCCACTAGGCGTCGATATTTCACTGGATTTCCAGATACCAATTAAATCTTCATATTTAAATTGGACTGACGCTCTGACTGAGAAACTGAAAGTGTACAATAATAAAATCGAAAGGAATACCAGATTAATTATTTGATTTTTTTACGCACTATTTTTCCTCGATTCAACTCCGCTGTCTTCTTCTATGTGGCCTCTAACGTTTGAGAGCACCGGCACCCAATAAGGCGGAGCAAAAACGACGCCTTTGTGCATCCGATGTGGCGCGTGTTGTTAGGCTATACTCTCTCATATGAAAAAATACGACTCGCTTCAAAAATTAAGAGACCAAGGGGCATAACATACTTAAAAGCTACACCAAATATTAAAAAAGCACCGCCACCGATAAATGTCATAATAATAGTAAACAAATACCCAATCACACCAATATATATTATTACTAAGCCAAATTGGCGTAGTATAAAGATATAGCGATCTCTTTTGATAAATTCGAGTTTAGCTTTATTAATTATTACCATAATAATCCTATATCCGAGTAATATAATTACCGCTAAAGCAACAATGTGTGTAAATAACCCAATAAATAACTCGATAGTAATCCCTTTTACTTCCGCCGCTTTAAATAATCGGTCAACGCGAGAAATTTTAGAAAACATAGGCCCAATAATCATCAAAATCGCTATGACGTAAAATATTCTTGTGGTTACTGAGCTATAAATTATGTCTAGTTTATTATTCATATAATTCCCCCATTATTTAATAGCCTAACGTTTGAAACAAATGGAGGGCAAACCGCGGAGCGGGTTGGCCGTCCAGCGCGTATGCGCGAATTTGGTTGACTTGTTAGGTTTTTTAATCATATTTTCCACTAAACAAATCTGCTTCTTGTTGCTTTTTCCTTTCTATGGACTCCATCGATTTTTTATCACTTTTATATTCTGAGAATTCTTTTAAATCGATACTAACTGAATTGGCTGATTTACTACATTTAATAACAGTCATGTCATAAAAATTTTCACCACAATAGTGCAGCCTCAATGTATTTTTATCTATTGGCCAATGAGCAGACAATAAGTAGGTACCGAATAAAGCCCATAATTCATTTTTCGCTATAACCTCAAATTTATTATTTAGCAAGATAAAATCATTCGATTCCTCAAAGGGACAATCTTGTGAAATTATTAATAGATAACCAAATTCACACTTGTACTGTGCCTCTATAATAAAACCACGAACTTTGATATTAGTATCTACATTATCAAAATATAATATTGTCTGCTGTGGCCATTTTTCATACGGCCCTTCATGTTTCTGCAAAGAAAAATTACTGATCTCTTCCATAAAAACCTAACTATAATTAGATGGCCAAAATGCTATATAAAAACCTCCAAACAAGGTTAACTGCCAGTATTGTCTTTTTAAGTCCATATTATAAAGTATATAACCCGTTTACGTTTTCCAGCCATAGGCTTTTAAGGATAGTTTCGTGTTAATAAAACTAACGCCTTCGGCTTCGAGTAATGATTTTTGCCTTTTGTAGGCGGCGCTGCCAACGGGGAAGGCGATTTCGCCTTTTGCGTTGATTACCCGATACCACGGTAGGGTGGTATCTTTAGGTAAATTTTTTAAGGTGGTTCCCACATAACGGGCATGGCGGGGGAAGCCACACATTTTTGCCACTTGGCCGTAGGTGGCGACTTTACCGTGGGGTATGGCGGCGACAACTTGCCAAATCATTTGGTTTAGTTTGAGTTGTTCCACTTGCTGTACTTAGGTTTTTTTCCAACGATCAATTAAGTTGGAGCCGATACTACCGCCAAACCAAAAGCCCATTACAATGGTTAAGATATCCCACATGGGGTCGGGAACATAATTTAAATTGGCTACGGCACTCTCCCCACCGATGGCAATAAATAAGAACGCCGCGCCTACAATGATCACGGTTAGCATTATCACGAAGTTTTTCTGTAACCAGGATTCACTGTAGAGTTTGCTAATCTCTTGGTCAACGGACTTTTCAGCCAGCTCGACGATGGCGCGCATTTCATTGATATCTGGCATGGCACCGTTTCTCGCTTCAAACAACTTTATATAGTATTCAATCCATTCTTGCTTGGTTTTAAATTTAGGAATATGCGTTAGTATTTCGTTTTCGATTACTGGTTTATTCATTTTATTTTATCCTTTCCCAAATCACTCCAACTGTGGCATCCCGCTAAGCTACGTTAACAACATTCATACTATTGAACAAACGGGCCGGGTGAAAACCATTGCTCAATTTGTGGGCCGACCTCCCTACTCGCAATCAGCCCAATGATGGGGTAAAGTCTCAAAGTCAGTAAAGTCAGTCCAATAGCCAAATCTTGTATTATTTAGCCTGAGATTTCAGCATACCGATGAGCCTTAGCACACTATCTGATGAGGACTTACTCGTCCAACTACAAGCCGGCCAGCAAGATGCCTTGGCAGAGCTGTATGATCGGCATGCCTGTCTTATGTTACAGGTCGCCTATAAAATCCTTCAAAATCAAAGAGATGCCGAAGATTTAATCCATGATGTGCTGATTGAGGCTTGGCAAAAGTCGGCTGATTATCATCCAGAGCGGGGTTCTGTCCGTAATTGGTTATTAATAAGGCTGCGAAGTCGTGGCATTGACCGGTTACGCAGCTTACAAACGGCTCGTAATTACCATTTATTGGAGAAACAGGAACAGACGCAAAACACCGATGATGATGGCGCTTGCCAGTTAGTCGACCAGGCTTTCGTGCATGACTCGCTGCAACATTTGCCCGATAACCAACGGCAAATTATTGAATTAAGCTTTTTCCAAGGATTAAGCTGTAGTGAGATCGCGACACGGTACG
>CAZPAE010000195.1:0-5628 GCA_964584455.1 uncultured Thioalkalispiraceae bacterium | reverse complement strand
GTGTTTAGCTCGACCCATTATTATCCAACCGTCTTATTCGTTTTTTATAAATATCGTTTCAGTTAGTTTTTATGTTTCCGTCATGCGATGTTCATCGTTATTTAATAAAAATAAAAAACTAAGAAGAAAATAAGTAAACTGTTTGGCAAGTATAGCAAAGATGATCAGAATGTTGTTGATTTTTAGTGATCGCTCAATTATATTTTTTGAGCGCTTTAGTAAAGGTTTATATTCTAATTATGTGAATTAGTATCAATAACAAATTTGTAAGATATGCGTCTGCACTTTTTTAGCGCATAAGCATAACTTGGTGTGCTCAACGGATAATGGAGCGAGGAAGATGAAACAAAAGGAATTTACCCCAAATAATAATTATGCTGATGACCATGCGTCACCTATTGCTGTGATAGGTTTAGGGTGTTGGTATCCCGGCGCAAGAAACCCGCGTGAGTTGTGGGAAAATATTTTAGCCAGACGTGTTCAGTTTCGCCGTATGCCTGATGTCCGTTTGCCATTAGACGAGTATTACGATCCAGATCGTTATGCTGAAGATAAAACATATGGTGAACGTGCTGCTGTTATTGATGGTTATGAATTTGACTGGGCCAACAAACGTATCCCAAAAAGTGCATATGAATCTACCGATATCGTACACTGGCTCGCGTTAGATATTGTACTGCAGATGTTAGAAGATGCTGGCTATAGTACACAAACCATACCTAATGAACGAACTGGCGTCATTGTCGGCAATACCTTAACCGGTGAGTTTACCCGTGCTGGAACAATGCGCTTACGTTGGCCGTATGTCAAAAAAGCATTACATGCTGCTGCACAAAATGTTGGCATTAGCGAATTAGCGCTTGGTGATCTTGAGCAGAACATGCAGGCGTGCTTTAAATCTGTTTTTCCTCCAATAAACGAAGACACATTAGCTGGTGGTTTATCCAATACGATTGCGGGTCGAATTTGTAATTATCTTAATTTACATGGTGGCGGTTATACGGTTGATGGTGCTTGTTCTTCGTCCCTTATTGCTGTTTATACCGCTGCTCGCGCACTTGCCTCAGGTGACATTGATTTTGCCATTGCCGGCGGCGTTGACATTAGCCTGGATACCTTTGAATTAATCGGATTTGCCAAAACAGGTGCTTTAACTAAGGATGAAATGCGTGTTTACGATAAACATGGCAGTGGTTTCATTCCGGGTGAAGGTTGCGGTTTTGTCGGTTTAAAACGATTAGCCGATGCACAACGTGATGGTGACAAGATCTATGCTGTTTTGAAAGGTTGGGGTATGTCATCTGATGGTAAAGGTGGGATTACTGCCCCCAGTGTTCAGGGCCAAGCTTTAGCCCTTGATCGTGCCTATAAAAAAGCAGATATCGATCCCCATCACTTAGATTTTATTGAAGGTCATGGTACAGGGACAACAGTGGGTGATCGTACTGAGCTGTTGGCCATTGCCGAAGCCATGAATAAATCCACTGAAGCTAAACCAAACTCTTGTGGTGTGACTTCATTTAAATCATTAGTAGGGCATACTAAGGCTGCTGCTGGTATTGGTGCATTTATTAAAACAGTGATGGCTGTGAATCGTCGTATCCTGCCACCGACAGCTAATTGTTCTACACCCCATGATGTATTTTTTGGTGAATCAAAAGCGCTATACCCCATTACTCAGGGTGAAATACGCGCACCTGAGCAAATAATGCATGCTGGTGTCTCTGCTATGGGGTTTGGTGGTATCAATGTACATGTTGTATTAGAGTCCGGTAATGCTACATATGAACATATTGCGCCGAAGTTAGACGAAGCTGCTTTATTGGTAAGTAACCAAGAAACGGAAATTTTTATACTGGGCGGTCAGTCACAACGACAGTTAGTCGAATCTATTAAAGCGCTATCATCAGAAGCGAAAAATGCTAGCTTGGCAGAACTTGTTGATATTGCAGCTAATTTGTCATCACAAGTTGAAAAATCCAGTGTAATACGTGCTGCGATAATTGCATCAACACCTAAAGAACTCGTTTCAAAGCTCGCGCTACTTAGCGATATGTTGTTAGCCGATCTGCCTGAACCTGGTAATGTAAAAGTTGATCATGACAACTTGATATATCTGGCAAATAAAGTAAGTGGTCAGCGTGTTGGCTTCTTATTCCCTGGGCAAGGTTCACAGCAATTAAATATGAGTAAAGTTATTATTCAGCGCCATGCCTGGGCAAAAAAATTAGTTGATAAAGCAAAAAATTGCTGGGCTGAAGTGGGAGTTGAGCATGTACTTGATAGCATCTTTAAGCAAACCGAAAAAGTGTTTGATATTGAAGATTTAAATGCTTGGTCAGATGCTTTGCGGCAAACGGAAGTGGCACAACCCGCTATTATTTTAAGTTCCTTATTATGGTTTCAGTTTTTGAAACAAGTGGGTGTGCAACCGGATGTGGTTGCAGGCCATAGTTTAGGTGAGCTCATGGCATTCTATGCTGCATCGGCATTTGATGATGAAACTTTATTACGGTTTAGTGCCATGCGTGGTCAAAAAATGTCGGCTCCGGGGCAGCGTGCGGGCAGTATGGTCAGCCTATTTTGTAGTAAACAACAGGCTGAAGGTCTGATCCAGCACGATAATATAGAGGGATATTTGTGCATCGCGAATATTAATGCGCCAGAACAAATTACGGTATCGGGCGAACAATCGGCCATTGATTCATTAATAAGGATCGCGACAGCGAGTGATATACGTGCTTATCGATTACCTGTGAGTAATGCCTTCCATTCTAAGTTAGTAGCGAATGCGGCTAAATCACTTATGGATAATGATATATTGCCAACCAAAATAGAGAGCCTTTCAACACAGTTATTATCTAGTGTAACAGGGCAGGCAGTGAGTAGTCAGACTAATGTGCGACAGCATTTTTCAGAGCAAATCACTAAGCCGGTTGAGTTTGTTAATACAGTCGAACATTTAGCGAAAGAATGTGATGTGATTTTAGAAGTGGGGCCTGGTCGTGTTCTAACTAATTTAAGTAAGAGCATCTTAGGTAATACAAGCAAACCTTGTTTACCTTTAAGCGGTAATGCGAATAGTGATTTAGATTTGAATATGGCGATGGCTCAATTGTTTGTACATGGCTTGGATATAAACTGGCAGCCATTCTATGAAGGCCGTTTAGTTCGTCATTATGTGCCAGCATCAAAACTAGCCTTCTTGGTGAATCCTTGTGAGAAGCCTTTCGCCAATGTTTCTATCCATAAAAAGCAAAATCACACTACGGTCACTGATTCTGCCTACTTAAAACAGTTTAATCCTGTATTGGATTTACCAGCAGAAAAATTCCAACATTATTTGCAGAACCGAGGTCAGTTTATTACTGATGTGATTAAAGCAGATATTGCAAGTTTTGCGCTTGACCCACAACAATTTAATCAAGGGGGCACATCAGTATCATCTCAAATCCAAACCACTTCGCCTATATCCAGTGAGCCTGCTAGCGCTGTGGCTCAATTACAAGAAACACCGGATAACACACAGGACATGGGCAGTGTACAAATGATAGTGCAAAAAATCATTTCAGATATGACCGGGTTTGATCCCCAAACGATTACGATGGAACTCAGTATCCAGGATGACCTGAATTTGGATTCAATTAAGGCAGGTGAACTAGTCGCACAAGTTGCCAGTGCGTTTAATATTATGGGTGATATTGAACCAACTGATTTTGCAGGTGCAACAGTAGCGCAATTAGTTGAAGGCATTGCTGCACGTGTGGCTACGAGTACTACGGATGACACTGTTTTGCCTGACACAATCACCCAGGGTGATCCGTCTAAAATATTATTAGAGTTAGTTTCTGTTAAGACAGGCTTTAGTATCGATAGCCTATCCTTGTCATTGCGACTGCTAGATGATTTAAACCTAGATTCTATTAAAGCGGGAGAGCTGGTTGCTGAGTCTGCAACTAAGCTGGGCATCACTGGGGAGTTTGATCCAGCTGAATATGCTAATGCAACATTAGGTGAAATTGCCGAACGAATGCAGAGTTTGGCCAAAACAAGCACTCATGTGGCTAAGACCAATAATAAAACAGCCAATCCTGTATCAGACAAACCTCAGCAGCCCTCTTGGGTTCGTGCATTTCAATTAGAGCCAGTGCTTTCACCATTACCGGCTAATATTGATAGCAGCGAATTATTTAGTCAGCTAAAACTGGCACCAGTGTTGATTGTAAGTGCTGATGAACATCAACATTATGCAGCGAGTATTGCTGCTCTGCTAATGGAGCAGGGCTGTGATGTTCAGCAGTGTAAAGTACCCAATTTAGCTGAACAGCAATACCAGCGGGCCTATTCTTTTTATATTTTAATTTTGCCTGAAAATAGTCAACAGCAAAGTGCCCAAGCAGAGCTAGAGCAAGCCATCGCCAATTTACATCAGGTACCAACTTTGGTTACCAAATACTCTAACGATACGTGTATTGGGGTAGCTTATATCCAGTTTAATGGCGCAGCACTTAACTATAATACGGATAAGCTGGGTTCGATTAGTCACGCGTGTGCCACTTCTTTCTTAGCCAGTGTACATTTAGAAAGGCCTCGGCAAAAATATCGAGTGATAGAAATCGATTCTGGATTAGCCGCACAGTCGTTTGCACAGTCATTTATAAAAGAATTGACCTTGGATGATCATTACCTTGCTACAGGTTATAACCAGCAAGGACAACGTTATATTGCCGTACCTGAGCTAGTTGATAGTGTTTCATTGCCAAAACGTGACATTGATTGGTCGCGACAAGATGTTTTCCTCGTTACCGGTGGCGCAAAAGGGATTACAGCTGAGTGTGCATTGGCATTAGCGAAGCAAACAGGTGTTAAAATGGCGTTAGTGGGTAGTTCGCCAGTACCCAGTGCAGAAGATATGCACAGTGAAGTCGCAACCACACTACAACGATTTGCTGAACTGGGGTTAGAAAGTCGGTATTACGCATGTAATATTACTGACCAGGCTGCAGTGATAGATCTTATTAGCCAAGTAGAAAATGAATTAGGTCCAGTGACAGGGATCGTACATGGAGCCGGTGTCAATAAACCACGTCGGGTCGAGCAAGTATCAGCAGAGCAGGCATTACAAGAAGTTTCGCCTAAATTACTTGGTGCAATGAATTTATGTCGCGCCTTGGCGGATAAACCACCTAAGCTAATCGTGGGCTTCTCTTCAATTATTGGTGTGACAGGGATGCCAGGGAATAGTTGGTACGCGTTTTCTAATGAAGCACTAGATTTGGTTTTACGTCAGTTTGAACAAGCACATCCGCAAACACAGGTGGTTTCCCTGGCTTATAGTGTTTGGGGTGAGGTGGGAATGGGGGCTAAGTTGGGTAGTACTCAGCATCTTGAGAAAATGGGTATTAGTGCTATCCCAACTCAACAAGGTGTAGCGCATTTTCTACGTTTTGTTCAACAAAAACCAACACATCAGCAAGTTGTGGTTGCTGCACGCTTGGGCGGTTTGGATACTTGGAAACCGGTATTTCCGACTTTACCTGCTGCGTCACGATTCTTACAAGAGGTTCAATCCTTTGAACCTAACGTTGAGTTAGTGGTGCGAGCGCATTTGAGCTTAGACGATGTGCT
>CAZPAE010000194.1:0-5629 GCA_964584455.1 uncultured Thioalkalispiraceae bacterium | reverse complement strand
AATAAATATGCATTCCCCACATCATTGGCACGTAGTAACCACAAGTGCGTTCAAAGGTGTGGGATAAAGGTAAAAAAGATAGGAGGCGTTGTTCGTGGTAACACTTCACTGCCACACCCGCACCTTCGGCGACAGTTAAAATATTGCGATGGCTAAGCATCACGCCTTTGGGTTTACCGGTGGTACCAGAAGTATAAACAATGGTGGCCAAGTCATCGGGGTTACCGCCACGTTCACTTAAATGAGAGCCTGCATCCGCTAGCCAGCTATCGGGGGTATAAAGTTGTATGTGCTCAGGTACAGGTTCGTCATTCAGCTCTCCCTCCATGACAATCACATATTCAACGCTCTCAAAATCGGCCGCATGGTTTTGTAGTTGTTGCCATGTTTTTGCGTCTTGCAGAACCAGCATGCGTGCGCCTGTATCTTTGATGATATAAGCGATATTGTCTTCCCGATCGTCGGTATAAAGGGGGACAGTGACTAGCCCCAGCCCCAAGCTGGCTTGATCAATGGCGACCCAATCAGGGCTGTTTTTTAGACAAATCGCAACGCGATCCCCGGCTTTTAATGATGAGTGTTCAATGGCTTGTTGCCAGCGGGCAACGTATTGCGCCATTTGCTGCCAAGTGAGATCGGTCCATTTTTGTTGATGCCGGTCAAAGTAGCTGTAGGCGGTGTGCTGTGGGGTTTGCTGTACCCGTTCCCGAAATAACCCATCTAATGTCCCGGCCATCTTGGCCCTAATATAGTTAGAACAGTCTTTTTTCATTTTTTATCTTCCCTAAAACAGGCTCATCATGGCAAAGGTGATTGACGCCTGCAAGCCACCCTCGCTAGGCTATAGGGCATGGAAATAATAGTAAATGGTCATCCCCAAGACGTGCCCAATGGGTATACTGCGGCCCAACTGGTTGATGCACTGGCATTGACTGGCAAGCGTATTGCTATGGAAGTCAATCAAACCATTGTACCGCGAAGTACTTACACCCAATATTGTTTTACACCCGGTGACCGGGTGGAGATAGTGCATGCCGTTGGTGGCGGTTAGTCACACATTTTTTTTATATTTCAGGAAGTGGTATGAATCAGCAAGTAACTTCATCACAACCCTTAGTGGTTGCTGGTAAAACGTATCAATCTCGTTTGTTAGTGGGAACGGGAAAATACAAAGATATGCAAGAAACCCGCTTGGCAATAGAAGCCAGTGGTGCCGAAATTGTCACGGTTGCCGTGCGTCGCAGTAACATTGGCCAAAACAGTGATGAGCCAAACTTACTCGAGGTTATTTCGCCGGACAAGTACACCATTTTACCTAATACGGCCGGGTGTTATAGCGCTGATGATGCGGTTCGTACCTGTCAATTAGCCCGTGAACTGTTAGATGGTCATACGTTGGTGAAGCTCGAAGTACTGGGCGATGAGAAAACCTTATTTCCTGACATCAAACAAACCTTGGTTGCGGCGCGAAAGCTCATTGATGATGGTTTTGAGGTGATGGTATACACCAGTGACGACTTAATCATTGCCAAAGAGTTGGCTGCGATGGGCTGTGTTGCTGTGATGCCTCTGGCGGCACCGATTGGCTCAGGCTTGGGAATTCGCAATCCGTATAACATTCGTTTTATTGTGGAAGAATTAGATGTCCCCGTATTAGTGGACGCAGGAGTGGGCACCGCATCCGATGCGGCGGTGGCCATGGAATTAGGCTGTGATGGAGTATTAATGAATACGGCCATTGCAGCTGCAACGGATCCTGTGCTGATGGCCAGTGCTATGCGCAAGGCAGTAGAGGCCGGGCGGGATGCTTACCTAGCCGGCCGCATGCCTCGTAAGGCCTATGCCAGTGCTTCTTCGCCGTTGGATGGTACTTTCTTTTAGGTTTGTCTTTTACAGACTTTTTCAGTGACAACACCCATGAGCGAAGAGCCAAGGTATTTTCGGCGGGTGCGTAGCTTTGTGCGTCGTGAAGGGCGTATGACCAAAGGTCAGTTACGTGCTATGGCAGAGCTATTCCCTTTATATGGTGTGGATTTGGCTGCGACGCCCTGTATCAACGAGCAGGCCTGGTTTAGTCAGGCACCATTACATGTGGAAATTGGCTTTGGTAATGGCCATGCACTTACCCACATGGCAGCAGCACAGCCGTCACACCATTACTTGGGAATAGAAGTGCATCGGCCCGGTGTGGGCAATGCTTTGCTGCAAATCGAAAAACAGGGCTTAAGTAATGTGCGGGTGGTTTGTCATGATGCGGTGGAAGTACTGACGAGCCATATTGCCGATGCGAGTCTTGCTGCGGTGTATATTTTTTTCCCTGATCCGTGGCACAAAAAACGTCATCATAAGCGCCGGCTGATTCAGCCAGACTTTATCCAACTACTGCATACTAAGCTACAAGTGAAGGCTCACTTACATTTTGCGACAGACTGGCAAAACTATGCGCAGCATATGGTGCAAGTGATGAAACAGGCACCGGGGTTTCGTAACTTAGCTGCGTCGGATGACTATATTCCCCGACCAGAGTATCGACCATTGACCAAGTTCGAGCAGCGCGGACTGCGTTTAGGCCATGGTGTGTGGGATTTGCTTTACGAGAAAATATAAATTCTAGTTTGGGTATTCTTGTCGAATACGCTCATGTACCACGATATCCATGCCTTTGGCGGCGACTAAACCTTGTTCTTCCATGGTTTTTAAAACCCGACCAACGGTTTCCCTTTTACAGCCCACAATGCGCGCGATTTCCTGGCGCGAGATATGTAACTGAATACCATTGGGGTGTGTTTTCGCATCCGGTTCGTTACATAGTTCAGCTAAGGTACGGGCAATACGGCCAGAAACATCCATGAAGGCTAAGCGGGTTACTCGACGGCTAGTTTGTAATAAGCGCTGTGCTAATTGTAAGCCCACTGCCGTGAGGATTTGCGGATGTTCGGTTTTAAGCTCGTCGTCGAATAGCTGATGTAAGCGCTGGTATTCAATTTCTGCAAGTACACATGCCGAGCGGGCACGGATATTCGCAGTACGCTCATTGGTTTTATAGAACAGACCCATTTCACCGATGAAGTCACCGGCATTCAGGTAGGCAAGAATAATCTCATTGCCATCCTCATCGGAGTCAATAACCGAAGCGGACCCTTCAATTAAATAGTACAGCCGATCAGCCGCGCCACCGGCACGTAATATCAACCCTTTCTTTGGGATTTTGCGGGTTTCGCAAAATGATAAAAAACGTGCAATGGCATCTTGGTTGATAACGACAACTTCTTCGTGGTTTTGTAATCGATGCATTGATATTCATATCGGCTGTTATGCCATGCGCTTTAAGATTGATCTAAATGTTGTTTTAGTTGGGCCACAGCCATGCGGCACCCCGCACACCGCTAGCATCGCCATGCACCGGGGGACGAAGTTGGGTATCAACTTGATCGGAAAACACAAATTCAGACCAGCGTTGCGGGACGTTTTCATATAGTCGCGTTAATTTTGATAAGCCACCGCCCAGCACAATGACATCGGGGTCAAGAATATTAATTACACTGGCCAAGGCGCGTGCCATACGATGTTCATATTGGCACATGATACGTTCTGCCAATGTATCACCTTGTTCCAGTTGCTCAATAAGTTGTTCAGTCCGTTCAGCTTGACCACCTGCTTGCACAAAGGCTTGTGTTAAGCCGGGCCCACTTAAAAATGTTTCAATGCAGCCATGCTTTCCGCAGTAACAGGCTGGGCCAGGTAATTCATCAGCTTGTGGCCAAGGTAAAGGGTTATGACCCCATTCGCCGCCAATGGCATTGGTGCCTTGTACAATTTGTTGGTTGATACAAATACCTCCACCGGTGCCGGTACCAACGATCACACCAAAAACGGTTGTGGCATCTTGTCCCGCACCATCAGTGGCTTCTGACATGACAAAGCAATTGGCATCGTTGGCGATACGTACCTCACGTTGTAGCTTATGGTTTAAATCGGTTAATAAAGGTTGGCCGTTTAACCAAGTGGAGTTGGCATTCTTAACCCGTTGGGTTGCTGGTGATATAGCACCGGGGATACCGATACCCACTTTAGCAGAGTGTTGTGTTGTTTGTTCTAAATAGGCAACCAGATTGGCAATGGCTTCTAAGGTAGCCGGGTAGTCATGGCGGGGTGTTGCGACACGTCGGCGTGCTAACTCAGTGCCATCATCAGCGAGTGCAATACCTTCGATTTTGGTGCCACCCAGATCAATGCCTATGCGCATACTTATAAGAGTTCCGTATCATCGTGCGCATAAGCCGGTGCACAGCAACACAGTATGTGTAAGGCGTGTGTACCGGTGTTCTCAATACAATGTGCCGTGCCCGGCAAGATACATACCGTATCACCCACTTGGACTTTGAATTGTTGTTCGCCTAAGGTCATTAGCCCTTCACCCTGAGTGATATGGTAAAGTTCTTCAGTTTTGTGGTGTCGATGCAGTATGGTTTTGTGACCTGCTGGCACAATGGCTTCAGCTAAGCTTTGTTGTTGATTTGCATGTTGTGTCGGGTGCATGAGTTCACGGATTAGTGAACCATCTTTGGTTTGGTAAGCGGTTATGTCAGCGTAATGTGTGTGCATGGTCTACCTGTTGAAAGTGGAAAGACACGGGTTTGTTACTGCGAGGTAAAGAGACAATCATAAATGGTTGGGTAATCATCATATTGCGCTGGCTATGGCGCGCCGGTTTTTGTAATTCAACGTGGGCGATGAGCTGCTGTGGTGTTTCGATAATGCGTTTAATTTGAATGGCATAACCGCTGGTTTGTTTCTGGCCGTAGAAAACAGCAATTAACATGGTTTCTTGAAAGTTAATCAAGGGTAGTGGCTCTGATGTGCTATGTCGTTGCCATAATGTTTGCCAGTCATCCGGGTGACGAATCTCAAAAAATTGTTCAAAGCCAATCCCACTGTGTTGGCCTTGGGCAATAATCTTAAAGCTGATGGTATCTGTCGTGGGGGCTGCAGGTGGGGTGCTGCTACATCCTGCTAATAAAAATAGTCCATATAAGATAGCAACAAAGGTAGCGGCTTTTTTCATCACTTAATCGCATCCTCAACATCAGATTGAATGATTTTATCTAAGCGAATCGAGTGCATGACACCATCATTGGTTTGTGCCACTAAAAACTCTTGTTGGTTTTCGGTCTTCAGATCCAGCGGCATGACCTTAGCAATATGCTGCTGTGCTTGGTCATCTTGCCATTGTAGTTGCAGCATCACCCGGTGCAGGATGGCTACTTCATATTCGCTATGTAAATCACAGTTAATAGGCTGGTACGGATCGGTTTTGTTAGTCATCGTCGCGTTTTACCTCAATAGTTGATTCTTCTGTGATGTTATCTATCGTAATCTTGAATAGGATAGGTTGGCAACACACTTGGCAGTCTTCAATATATTCCTGACTACCAGCACTCATATCCAATAAACTGGTGAATGGCTCACCACAATAAGGGCAATAAATGGTTTGTTCATCCAGCATCGGGCGGTAAGAACAGCTCGGTTAAATTGTTCAGGTATTGTAGTCCCAAAGCAGTGGGGCGAATATGATTCAATTCCCATTCAATAAATGCTTGTTGCTCGGCCTGTTTTAACGGGGTTTCTG
>CAZPAE010000193.1:0-5635 GCA_964584455.1 uncultured Thioalkalispiraceae bacterium | reverse complement strand
CAAGTGCCTGGTGACTTTACAGCGGCCGGTGCAGATTGGCGCATCTTAGATACCCTGTTCTTACAAAGCGATAATATTACTGTCCGAATAATTAGCAATGATGGTAGTACACGGGTTGCCGTGGCCGATGCCATTCACATTCAACAACTCAACGGTGATTTCAGTGCCGATGATGATTTCCATCTATTATCCGATTCACCTGCCATTGATGCTGGAGACCCACTAGTTCCAGTTTTACAAGAACCGCTGACCAATGGGAATCGTGTCAATATCGGTCGTTATGGTAATACCAGTGAGGCGGCCACGAGCCCAGCAGAGTTGGTGCAAGTTCTAAGCCCCAATGGGTTAGAGAAAGTCAGTGTTGGTGAGGATGTAGAGATCACTTGGCGCTCTGCTGGGATATTGGATAGCGATCCACTGGTGCTGATTAATAGTGGTACTAGTGGCGATATATTCGCAGGCGAAGCAGGTAACTGGCTAAGTAATCGCTATCAAACTACCGGTAGTGCAACTGCTGCCTTTGCGCAGGCAGTGGATACCAGTGGTGTCACTGAGGCAGCACCCGAATTAGTTTACCAATCCTATAGTTCAGCCAATAGCGGTGTGGGCAATAGCCTGAATTATGCGATTCCTGTCAGTGATGGTGATTACGAAGTTCGCCTGCACTTTGTTGAACAGCTCTTCTTTACCCTTGGTGCACGAGTATTCGATATCAATTTACAAGGCCAAACAGCCTTAGCCAACTACGATATCATCGCTGATGCCGGTAACCGCTATATCGCGACCAGCCAAACCTTTAGCGTGTCTGCTGAAAATGATGCCGGTATTTTGCTTGAACTGATTAACCAAACTAACCAAGGTGCGGTGCTATCCGGCATCGAAATCTTCTGCCTCAATGCGGCGGGTAGTCCCAGTGCCACGGCTAATGTGGAACTCTCTACCGATGGCGGTAGTACCTGGTCAACCTTAGGGACCGATATTGCCTTTGACCGCTTTAGCCAAGGTCGCTTTACCTGGACCGCCGATGTACAAAGCAGCAATGCATTAATTCGCGTTACCGCCAACCAAGGCACCCAAGCACAAGATGTGTCTAACAATACCTTCTCCATTGCCAATGGTGGGAATCAATACTATATCAACGACAACACCTTAGCCGGCGATGAGTACACCACAGCTATCGGCGATAACGCCAATGACGGTAAAACCGCCGCGACACCCATGGCAGACTTGGCTGCCTTATTACGGGCTTATGATCTGAATCCAGGTGATACCATCTTTGTGGATAATGGCAGTTATACCTTGCCGACCAATATTGTACTCACTGAACAGGATTCGGGTGTCACCATTCAAGGGGCGCAAGGGGTCGATAACCAAAGCTTACTGGATAGAGGCAATACCGCAGTTGGTAGTTATGGCTTTGAGTTCGCCGGGGCCAATGATGTCACTATTCGTAATCTGAGCATTACTGGTGCCTATGCCGGCATCTATAGTGACGCGAATGCAGGTAATGATAGTGATACTATCCGTATTTTCGATAACACCATATTCAATAACTCTCGTTATGGCGTGTATTTCACTGGCACAAGTACTGCGGCAACACAACAAAGTGCTGATGTGGAAATTCGTGGTAACACTGTTTTTGATAACTTTTTCAATAATAATGGTTTCGGCAT
The DNA here is from genome assembly GCA_964584455.1 of uncultured Thioalkalispiraceae bacterium. GTDB lineage: Bacteria > Pseudomonadota > Gammaproteobacteria > UBA6429 > Thiohalophilaceae > CAZPAE01. The sequence goes on along the minus strand of CAZPAE010000193.1, from coordinate 3,962 downwards.
TGCTGTCTCTAACACACCTCGCGCAATAATCGCTGATAATGATGTCTATGGTAATTTGACAGGTATTTTTAGTGGTGGCAGTTTGGGTGAAATTGATCGCACCACTGTTGAAGATAATGTCGTACATGACAACATACAATCTGGTATTCGAGTATCTAGTAATGATGCATTAATTAGAAACAATATCATTTTTGGACATAGCGGCAACAACGATGTAGGTATCGATGTTAGTTTCGCACCGGATATTATCGGTAATACTATTTACGATAATTTCTATGGCATACAGGGTAACATTGGCTTAGCAGATATTACACAAAACCGTATTTATCAAAACAATACGGGCATGCACTTCAATACCATATATGGTCGTCCTGCGGTACATGACAATATTGTGTATTCCAATGACTTAGGTATTTATATTTCCGGTAATAATGGCAGTAACATTGAAAACAACCTTGTGTATGTCAATACCAATGTGGGGATCCAAGTTGTAGGTCGAGATAATCAGCTTGCTAACAATACGATTTATCAACCCGTTGGCGATGCCATTACCTTAACCAATGCAACGAATGCGTCTATTTATAACAACATTCTCTGGGTTGATGCGGGTAACGCCTTAAATGTGGCTAACAACAGTCAAACCGGTTTCCAAAGTGATTACAACCTGTATTATCTCACCACACCAAGTGCATTAGTTGGGTTGTGGAATAGTGTTCAACAATCAACACTCATTAATTGGCAAACCATTACAGGACAAGATACAAACAGCCTAACCGGTAATCCACAATTCTTGGATATCGATGGTGCGGACAATGTTCTGGGTGAGCAGGGTATCCCCGAAGGCAACGGTGACGATGATAACTTTGGTTTAGGGCGTAACTCACTGGCCATTGATCGTGCAAATGCGTACGTTGCACCGGTAACGGATATTGCCGATCGCCAACGTCAAGACGATCCGGGTACCACCAACACCGGTATTGGCTGGGGCTTTGATGTCACCGATATGGGCAGCAATCAGTTTACCGAGACTGGTGTAGCACAGAATTGGCGGGCAGGGTATGAAACCTCTTGGAATCATAACTTACCGTTTAATTTCACGTTTGAGAATGTCACTTATACTTCTGTTCGCGTAGCTTCAAACGGGTTCCTACAATTTGGTGGGGGTACCAATGCCGGCGATGACACCAACACCGCAGAGGAATTGAATCAATATGTGCGCATCGCTCCACTGTGGGATGACATACGCACTGATTTTTACAACGGTAGCACGAGCGGTGGTGGCGATGTCTACATTGATGAATCTATAGCAGATCAAATCACGTTCCGTTGGCAGGGTGCGCTTGAAGTCACCAATGAGAATGTGAACTTCTCGGTGACCTTATTTGCCAACGGGCAAATCCGTTTCGACTATGGGGCGGGTAATGAAAACTTAACGCCGACCATTGGTATCTCCACCGGTGTGGATTTGGATTATTTAGATAGTGCGAGTTTCTACTTAGCACCGTATAACAACCAAGCGTCATTGAATAATGCCAACTCGTTGTTGTGGACCCCGAATCCGCAGCTCACGTACTTTGATATCGGTGCTTATGAATTCCAAGGGGACTCCAACGATGTGACGGTGCCCACCATTGTGGGGGTCAGCGACATCCCGGCTAATGGCGGCAGTACCACGACCTCCACAGACCAAATTACCCTTGAGTTTAGCGAAGTCCTCGATAGCATTGCCGCCTTAAGTGTCGCAAACTATCAACTGGTGGAAGCCGGTGCCGATGGCTTGTTTGATACCACCGATGATGTGGGCATCAGCTTTACCCCGACCTATACGTTCCCATCCACCACCGTGACCCTTGCGTTAAACGATGGCTTGTTGACCTCCGGCCAATATCGCTTAACCGTGTTTGGCGACCGAGCCTTATTTGATACCACCGGTAACAGCTTGGATGGGAATAATGATGGGCAACCCGGCGGTGACTTTGTGCATACCTTTACCTTAACCGGGAACGATGCACCCCTGGCCACCAACTTAAGTGCGGCTGATAGCTTTAATGAAGATGCTACTTCACCATTAACCGCTATCGTGGTCAGTGATACTGATAGCACGATTGTGACGGCGACCTTAACCTTATCCAACCCGAATATTGGTAGCTTATCCACCGGCACATCGGGTACGGTCACTTCGACCTTCACTAATGGTGTGTGGTCCGCCAGCGGCGCCATTGCCGATGTGAATGCCTTGTTGGCCAGCATCACGTTCACCCCGATTGCTGATTATGCGCAAGACTTTACCATTGCCACTGAAATCAGTGATGGGGCCAACACCATCGTGGGTCTCAAACAAATGACGGCCATTGGTCAGAATGATGCGCCGACCGTCAGCAATATCAATGCACCCGAGAGCTACATTGAAAATGGCGGTGCGGTGAATCTGACCGACATTGTGATTAATGATATCGACACTGACGGGGCTGACATCACGGTACGATTAACCTTATCGGATATCACCGCGGGCACACTAAGCACCGCCACCTCTGGCAGTGTCACCTCGACCTTTATCAATGGGGTGTGGGAAGCGATCGGTGTTAGAAGTGATGTCAATGCGCTGTTAGCCAACCTAAGCTTCACCCCGGCCGCCGGGTTTGTGCAGAACTTCACCCTGGCGGTGGACGTAATAGACGGCCCACATACCATCACAGGTAGCAAAGCCTTTACCGGCATTCCGCAAAACATTGCGCCTGAAGGCAATGATGATAGCTATGCCGTGAATGAAGCCGGTTTCTTAAATGTCACAGCACCATTAGGTGTGCTCGCCAATGATACCGATGTGAATGGTGATAGTTTAGCAACCTTCCTGGTAACAGGCCCCACCAATGGTAGCTTAACCCTCAACACCGACGGATCATTCAGTTATCAACATGATGGTAGTGAAACCCTGAGTGATAGCTTTACCTATGAAGTGCGAGACGGTAATGGTGGCACCGATACGGCGACCGTGACCCTCACCGTCACCCCGGTCAACGATACCCCGGTGACCACCACCGATAACTATACGGTGAATGAAGGGGCATTACTCAGTGTGGATGCGATCAATGGTGTCCTCAGTAATGATACCGATGCCGAAGGCGATACCTTAACCGCGACCCTCGTGAGTAACCCTGCCAACGGTAGCGTCACCTTGAATACCGATGGTTCATTCAGCTATCAGCACGATGGCAGTGAAACCACCACTGATAGCTTTGTTTACCAAGTGGCTGATGGTAACGGTGGTCAACGCATCGAAACGGTAAATGTCACTATCACGCCTGTCAATGACATCCCTTTTGCCACGGATGATAACTACTCAGTGGATAATGGTGAATTGCTTACCGTTGCAGCGGGTACAGGACTGTTAAGTAATGACACGGATGGTGACGGTGATAACCTCACCGCAACCGTGATCACCGGACCGGCCAATGGCACCTTAACCCTGAATACCGATGGATCGTTTAGCTATCAACATGATGGCAGTCAAACCACCAGTGATAGCTTCACCTATCAAATCGATGACGGCAACGGTGGTACCGATACCGCTATCGTTAATATCACGATTAATAATACCAATAACATACCTGTCGCCAGTGATGATAGTTATACGGTAGCAGAGGGTGCCTTGCTCACCATTGATGCCGCGACTGGTGTCCTCAGTAACGATACCGATGCCGACGGCGATACCTTAACGGCCACCGTGATCACCGGTCCCGCCAACGGCACCTTAACCTTGAATACCGATGGATCATTTAGCTATCAGCATGACGGTAGCCAAACCACCACCGATAGCTTCACGTATCAAGTAAGTGACGGCAATGGTGGGACCGATACTGCCACCGTCAACATTACGGTGACAGCCGTGAATGATGTCCCTGTTGCAACAGATGATAGTTACACCGTGAATGAAGGTGATAACTTGATCGTTAACACAGCCG
>CAZPAE010000192.1:0-5645 GCA_964584455.1 uncultured Thioalkalispiraceae bacterium | reverse complement strand
ACCAAGGCATAACAAAGATGGCGCGCTTATCTTGTCGCGATTCCACGTAATAAATTCCCTCAGGTGCAGGTTGCTCAATGAGGATATGCGATCCTTGTACTAATTCAATCTCTGGAGGTATCACAATCGGTTTAATCTTTGCTTGCACTGCATTAACCCAAGGGCCACTGGCGTTCACCAATACTTGACTAAATACTTCGTATTGCTGCCCCTCTTGCTGATACTGCACTCGATACGCCCCATCATTATAATCAGCAGCAATAAACTGTGCCGGACAAGCTAATTGTACGCCTAAGCCGATAGCACTTTGCATCACTGCCTTCGTCAATTTCTCATCATCGGTTTGTGCATCATAATATTGATAAACAGCCTCTAAACCTTGCTGCTGTAACCCTGTTAAATTATCCCATTGGGAACGTTTTATTTTATGAAACCGACTGTATTTTTCAAAACGCCCTAATAACTGATAAAGACTCAAACCAGCAAAGACTTGCCAGGATCGACGCGTTGTATGTTTATATATAGGTATGTAAAAAGGTACCGGCCTAACTAACTCTGGCGCATTACGAATTAACAAGGCACGCTCATATAAAGACTCTGCAACTAGGCCAAACTGCGCTGACTCAAGATAACGTAACCCACCATGGATTAATTTGGATGATTGGCTTGATGTTGCACTGGCTAATGCGGTTTGTTCTAGCAATAAGGTACTATAACCATAAGCTGCTGCAGCTTGTGCTACGCCACAACCTTGAATACCACCGCCGATAATACAAATATCATAATGTCGCACTACCCGCTCATCTCCGCATTCAAATACATTAACCCGTCGACATGATATTTAACGCTTGTATCATTTCACCAATGGCAAAGGTTTCAACGAGCGATACCCCCCGTTGATGTACTTTCATCGCTTGCTTAGGATCGACACATTCATACACAGCTAATTGACAATCCGGACATGCTAACTGACCAAACCGCGGCAACTCATCAATGTCCGTAAACCAATATTCCGGTTTCAGTTTTTGAATCAATGGCTGCTTGCGTTCACTCCATTGGTCGAAAACAGCGGCAATCGGATATCGCGAACGCTCTTTGGTCGCCACTAGTGCTTCTAGTGAATAAGAAATGATAACAGCTTGGGACTCAATCGCTGACACAACTGGTAAAACACGCTCTAGTACTTGCTCTATACCAAACTGATGTAAGCTCAATCGTTTAAGCTCAACAAAGCAGCGCACATGTGGCACCGTTGCCAGATAGTTTACCGCTTCTTCTAAGGTTGTTATTTTATTGCCAACAAACTTATAACCAAATTGAGAAAAGTCAGAAACAGAAAATGTTTTTGCTTGTGCCAAGGTATATTCATGAATCGGTTCAGGCTGACCACATAACCGTTGGCAATCACGGTCATGGAATAAAACCGGTACCCCATCTGCTGTCAGTTGAACATCAAACTCCACATAGTCTGCACCCGCTTGTACCGCAGCTTGCAAGGCGATCAGCGTATTTTCCGGATAGTGTGCGGTATAGCCTCGATGAGCAACTAATTGTGGTAATGACATAAATGACTAACCAACATAGCTATTAAGTGGATGATGTGAACCAGGCCACACTCGCATGGTGCTGTATTCCCTGAGGTTTTCTCCTAATAAATAAATTTTAGTGGCTAAATGCTAAAAGGAAAGTAAAATCGAAATATTCACTTCTTTTCTTTAGGTGGATCTGCGGTATTGTAGTTTTCCTGCGTTTACACCTTGTTTATGGAGATGCCGACATGTCAGAAACCATTGTAGAAAATTGGCTTGCAGCAGTCGTTAATACCACTGAACAACGAGATTATGTGGCACATATGAACCTCATATCTAAAGGAGTGACCTTACTGGGTGTGCCACGCTTTAATCAGATTGGTTATGACGATTGGTCTATACAAGTGAAACATGAATTCGAACAAGCCACGATTGCAAATATCACTTATCGTGGCCTTAAACTCCGCACAACTACCGCGACACGGATTATGTTTGTCACACATGAAACCGTCACCGCAAGCGATGGTTCACAAAATTCGCGCAGTATTGAATGCATCTTAGAGAAAGAACCGGATACACAATGGCGTTTGACACAACAGCGCATTCTTGGGCAAGATGAGACGCTGCAGTATTTACCCAGGTTGGTCAATTAATGTCTATACAGCAAGAGCTTATTACTTATTACCATTTATTACGCCGTTATGGCATCAACGATTCCCATAGTGGCAACGCCTCAGTACGAGGAGGTGAACAAGTTTGGGTTACCCCAACCGGCGCCAATGCCGATACCCTGACAACCGAGCAACTTGTCCAGTGTGACTTACAAGGCCAACAAACCGAGGGTGCTTCACTAGACACGCCGCTACATCTCGCCGTTTACCAACATAATCCAACAGCGCAATGTGTTCTGCATTCTCATGGTCCTTATACACTGGCGATGACCATGGATGGCAAAGACTTCCACCCTATTGACTTTGAGGGCCAGTATTATTTCGGTGTCGTGCCGGTACTCAATATTGCCTATGGTGATTACCTTGACGCATCACCACAGCAGGTGGCAAAAACCTTAGCACAACATAAAATTTGTGTCGTACAAGGTCATGGCATCTATACCCAGGCCGACTCACTTAATCTTGCCTATAAATGGACCTGCACTTTAGAGCATGTTGCCAAGGTTGCCTATTTAACTGAACAACGCGCTAAACCCTCATGAACCAAACAACCTCTCCCGTGGTAATGTGTTTTTCTGGTCTCGATGCCACCGGCGGGGCAGGTATTCAGGCTGATATTGAAGCGATCACTAGCATGGGCGCACACCCTGCCCCTATTGTCACAGCACACACAGTACAAGATACCCAGCAAGTTTATCGCTATGAGACCCAAGACGCTTTGCTGATCATTGAACAAGCCCGTGCAGTGTTAGAAGACATCCCAGTCGCCGCGTTTAAGCTGGGAATGTTAGGTGATGTTGCTATTATCGAGTCCATTCACAGTATTTTAGCGGACTACCCAACAACGCCCGTTGTATTCGATCCTGTCCTGGCTTCGGGTCAGGGCGATGAACTTGCTGATGCGGCCACCATTGAAGCCATGCGGGAATTATTATTTCCTCAAACAACTATCTTAACGCCGAATAGCATTGAAGCTAAACGCCTTGCCCCCGAAGCAGATACCTTAGATGCCTGTGCTGAAGCATTACAAAATCGCGGCTGTGAGTTTATTTTGATTACCGGCACACATGAACAAGGTAATGAGGTCGTCAACTCTCTATATAATAATCACCGGATCATGGAACGCTTCCATTGGACACGTCTACCACATGAATACCACGGCTCTGGTTGTACGCTAGCAGCCAGTATTGCTGGTTTATTAGCACATGGACTAGAACCCTTTACCGCTATTAATGAAGCACAAGATTTTACTTGGCAGTCTTTGGCCCAAGCCAAACAGCTCGGTAAGGGACAACATATCCCGCAACGTTTCTTTTGGACAATGGATGATGATGAATAAACTCACTGCACTCAATGGTATTTATCTCATCACTGATAGACAACTTAGTCTGGCACGCCAAATGCCAATAGAAAACATGGTACAACAAGCCATTGAAGGTGGTGTGCGTCTTATTCAGTATCGCAATAAGCAATCCTCGCTAAGCACAACAAAATATGAAGCGGCGATTGTAGCCAAACTATGTCGCGCACATAACGTTACCTTTTTGGTCAATGATGATATTGATATTGCCCTGGCTGTCGACGCAGATGGTGTTCATATTGGGCAAGATGATACATCTCTTACCAAAGCCCGCGCCCTATTAGGGCCAGACAAAATTATTGGCGTCAGTTGTTACAATAGTTTTGACTTAGCCAAGCAAGCACAAACCGATGGTGCTGATTATGTTGCCTTTGGTCGTTTTTATCCTTCGCGCTCTAAACCCAATGCCTCCCCAGCCACCATCGATACATTACAAAAAGCCTGTCAGCAATTGGACATGCCCATTTGTGCTATTGGTGGCATTACACCATTGAATGCACCCAATCTCCTTAATAACGGCGCACATATGCTAGCCGTAATCCACAGCATCTTGGCTAGCCCAAATATTCGCCGCGCAGCACAGGAATTTACTGATTTATTTCATACCAAGTCCCCAGCCACTGATGAGATCGTTTAGAATTACCGCCTCGCGATATAGTGATCAATACAGGAAACCCAATGAGCCGTTCACAAGAATTATTTGCCCATGCTAAAACTGTCATTCCTGGTGGAGTGAATTCCCCGGTTCGCGCCTTCAAAGGGGTGGGCGGCGACCCTATTTTCTTTACTCGTGGTCAAGGTGCTTATCTATACGATGCCGATGATAAACAATATATCGACTATGTTGCATCATGGGGCCCCATGGTGGTGGGACATGCGAATCCAGACGTGTTGGCCGCAGTATCAGAGGTAATTAAAGACGGTTTAAGCTTTGGTGCACCAACCGAATTAGAAACCATCATGGCAGAAAAAGTACGTAGTATTGTGCCATCCATGGAATTATTACGCATGGTGAGCTCCGGTACAGAAGCCACCATGAGTGCCATTCGCCTCGCACGCGGCTATACCGGGCGTGACAAAATTATCAAATTTGAAGGCTGCTATCATGGCCATGCTGACTCCTTATTAGTCAAAGCCGGTTCCGGCGCACTTACCTTAGGTGTCCCTACTTCCCCCGGTGTGCCAGCCGACTTAGCCCAACACACCATTACCTTGCAGTTTAATGATCCGGATATGGTACGTGATACATTTAAAGAGCTGGGAGACCAAATCGCCTGTATTATCGTTGAGCCGGTTGCTGGTAACATGAACTGCGTTCCTCCCATACCCGGCTTTTTAGAAACATTACGTGAAGTATGCGACCAATATGATAGTGTCTTGATCTTTGATGAAGTGATGACAGGATTCCGTGTTGCACTCGGTGGCGCGCAACAACACTATAACATCAAACCGGACCTTACCACGTTAGGCAAAGTGATCGGTGGCGGCATGCCAGTAGGCGCCTTCGGCGGCAAGCAAGCCATTATGGAGCACATCGCGCCATTGGGCCCGGTATATCAAGCCGGTACATTATCAGGTAATCCCGTTGCCATGGCGGCAGGTTTGAAAAACCTTGAACTCATTAGCCAACCCAACTTCTATACTGAACTCACGGAAAAAACACAGCAATTAGTGAATGGCCTACAAGCCAAAGCAGATGCCGCTAACATCCCTTTTACGACCAATACAGTTGGTGGCATGTTTGGTTTCTTCTTCAGCCCTGAAAAGAGTATTAGCCATTTTTCACAAGTGAGCCAATGTAATATTGAACGCTTCCAGCGCTTCTATCATGGTATGTTAGACAAGGGTATTTACTTAGCGCCTTCTGCCTACGAAGCCGGCTTCGTCTCCAGCATGCATACTGATGCAGATATCGCCGCGACACTTAGTGCAGCCGAGGCCGTGTTTGCAACACTATAAGATGGAATAGGGAATAAAGCGAGTTAGCCGACTTCAGACTGTTGTATTAGCGAATACAATTGTTCTATTCGACCAATAACATCGTCATATTCTAATAACTCTTGCTTATAATCAAACGGCATCGGT